>USJD01000093.1 GCA_900554835.1 uncultured Prevotella sp.
ACGTCCTTCCTTCTCGAACACATCCGGGATGCGTTCGATGAAACTTCTCATCTCTTCGTATTTTGTATCTTCATTTGTTTACTATACTTTTATATTTTTGCCTAGGACGCTTTGGAACTCCAGGGAACATCATTTCCAAACTCTTGTCGGCTAACATCCGTGGAATGACATAAATCTTTAAATAAGTCTTATTTCTATTAACTTGCAGTGCCAATTCATCCAATGACTGCCAGTCCGAACAAACCAAACATATAAGCTTCTTCAATTCTTAAACAAGATACCTTCCTGGTATCTCATAGGTTGCAAAGTTACGAAAAACTATCAGAAACGCCAAATTATTTGAAGACTATCTTGCTTCTGATTTTTCCGACACCTTGAAATTCTTTTATGGTTCCTTCCACCCTTTTCGCTTAAACCGAATTACATTGGCAGCAATACCAAGGCGACATTTTTTAGATGAGACTACCATTTATCAGCGATTATCGTTTTTTGAGAGCTTGCAATATTAAGCCATGAACTTGCAATCTTAGGGACCGAACTTGCAACCTTAGAGAACGAACTTGCAACCTTAGGGACCAGAACTTGCAATATTACTTGGTATATTTGAATCTGAACTTGGTATATTTGAGCTTAAACTTGCAACCTTAGAGACCAGAGCTTGCAACCTTACGGAACAGAAGTTTACAATATCCTTCTGTTTTTTCGTCAATAGCACTCTTTTAGTGTCATGGTCTTCGATAAAAGTGTCATGGTCTTCGACTTAGTTACTTTTTCCTCTCCAAACCGTGATGACAAATTCCTGAGTCTTGTCTTATTTATCCTTCAACTCTTCCATATTTCACGTAAAAGTTCGCGTAATTGATTTTAAATTATGCGAACCATATCCTAATGATTATCAAGCCATTAAAGTGTATTCTCGGGTAATTCTCGGGTAATTCTCGGGTAATTCTCGGGTAATTCTCGGGTAATTTACGCCAACTTCCACTCTCTGTTTTTGGTTGTTTTGATAGTTCCAGCAATGCGAAGTCTTTTCAACAAGTTACTAATTTTGGTTACTTTCTGTTCATCACTCAATACATCAGACAACTTATCTTTAAGCAATAAATCAATATCTTTTCTAGAAGCCGTACCAAATCTTTCAAGATAATTGAGAATCAACTTGCGGAAATAGTCATCATCAAAACTTTTGTTCTTGACATACTGACTCTTTAAATCAGAATTCTTGCTTGCTGCCACAACTTCGTATGACAGATAATACTTTGGCTTTCGTCCTTCTATAAACTTACATTTACGCAGATACTTTGCCTGAATATCACCAATAGACATTCCCTTCTGCACTTTATCTAAAAGCATAATATCATTCAAGCTAAGGTCAGGGTTAGCAGAAAGAATCTTAGCAAAATTCTCATCCTTCACTTTACCTTCAATAGTGAGCTTCACCTTTCCATCTGATAAATCATACTCAGGAAGGGGGAAGAATCTAATGCTTTGCTTTAAGAACATCTTACGAATACCACCACCTTCTGTCTCTATCATATTCAGGTTTCGCATAGCTTCCACCAAAAAACGGTTACGATAAATAGACTCCGGACAATCATTCTCCACAACTTCCTCTATGCTCTTTGGCAAGAAATGGCCGTGATTCTGAAATATAAGATGATCATCCTCATATTCTACAACATCTATTCTGGCACATTTGGTATAATCCTGATGAGCAATAGCATTGTTCAGTGGCTCACGAATATTGAACATATCATAGCGGAGCATCTCGTCTGGAAAAAGCGTATTAGGACGCACCAAACGATATTTCACATTTCTCACCTTATTATACAGTCTATCCACAGACAAAAGCAAAGGAATAGAAAAGACATCATAGTCCTTGTTCAGAGGTTCGCCAACAACTCTAAGAGACCATCGTATCTTAGCCACATACGGACTAAGCAAATGCTCAGAATCTTCTTTACCTAGCAACACCAAGGTGGCACGGGTAATCTTGCCGCGAATCGTCAGTTTTGCCTTATCCAAGAACTTTGCATCATCCCATGTCTGCACCTCCTCCTTTTTCAAAGGATTTCGCTTAACAAACTCCTTCCTGGCTTTCTCGATTGCTTCTGCATCCAAATCATCAATAGTTGCATCTTCCACTATGACAGCACTCCAATCATCAGTCACTTCTATCTCTGATAAGATTGCCTGAAGACGATCGGAACGCATTTCCACCAGAGAATCTCCAGTACGCTGCCATGCCTTATTATGTGCATAAACAGGCAACTTTGCATGATGTTTAGGAATCGTCAATACCCAGACAATTTTTGCAGTATCATCAGCTTTCAATTCCATAATATCAAAATCCTCCAAAGGAAGATTTCTACATTTCTCTGCAATTCGAGCTTTGGCCGACTCGACATTATAGGAACCAAGATTCTGAATGCCGATAACCTGAAACGTACCATCCTCTACACCAATAATAAGAGAACCTCCATTCATATTGGCAATAGCTGACACATAAGATACCACATCATCAGCCTCATGCCCACAGAGGCTATTCTGCAGATTCTTATACTCTTTCCATTCACAAGACTCGTTTTCCTCAGGAAAGCGAACGCCTATATATTCTCTGATTTCTTGTTCTGTCATTGCCGATTTGCATTATTATGTTTGATTGCGTTAACTATAGATTGCAAAAATACGAAAAACTATCAGAAACGCCAAATTATTTGAAGACTATCTTGCTTCTGATTTTTCCGACACCTTGAAATTCTTTTATGATTCCTTCCACACTCTTCTCTTGAGCCACAACGCCAAAATAGGATCACTCATTTCCAGATGCTTAGGAGCAGGAATCGTAATCAGATCTTTCATCATCAAAGACTTCTTGAGTCGAGTTACATTAGCGGCTGTTCCCAGGCGATAGGTTTCCAATATTGCCGTCTGTGTGAACCCTGTATGCACTCCTTTAATTATGGCATGCAGGAAATTCATCTGATAAGCAGACAGTTCTTCTGTTTGCTGGATAAACAAAGGCTCACAGGCATCCATCAAACGGTCTATTCCATATTTCAAGTCCTCTTCTGTAGCTGTAGAATCATCTTGTACACGCAACCATACAAACCATGCCAACTGCTGTACATAAGAAGAATACCTATCTGTTACCTGACAGATTTCACGAGCCAACTCTTCAGAAATATGCTTGCCGGTAGATTCGAATCGCTGACAGATATACTCCACCCAGTCTTTCTCGCTAATTTTATCCAAATAGAAGAAATCACCAAAACGATAAAATGGGTAACTGGCATTTTGAAACATCTGTTCCATCATGTGTTTCTTGCTTCCATAAAGACAGTAAGAGACATGGCTTTGCAATTGCCATACACTTCTAAGTTTCTTTTGAAATGACAAAGAATCGGGGAAATCACCTATCTGCTGAAATTCATCGATGCACACTACGATGTGACAACCTTTAGACTGAGCTATCAATTCTGGTAGTTTCAAAACCTCTTCTGTCGTATTATTATTTACATTATACTCCAAGGCCAAAGAGAAATCAGTCAATGGGTTTTGACCAATGCTGATTTTAGGAACAAAACGGCTTAAGAACACCTTAGCATTCTCCATCCATTCTTCCCATTTAGAAGAAGTAGCCCGAACCACAGCTGTAGCAAAAGCATTGATAAAATCATTCTCCGAGCGACAACCAAAGGCATCTATACGGGCTATCTTGATGTCCTCGCTCTCTACGAGCGAACACACCTTATCCACCAATGAAGTCTTACCCATACGACGAGGTGAAATCAATATGGTATTCACTCCATACGTAAAGTTCGCCTTCAGGCGTTCTGTTTCCTCTCTTCGGTCGGTGAAGGAAGCTCCTTCTACACGAACACCGAACACAAACGGAGCCTCTTTACTTTTTCTCATAATCTCTTCCTAAGTTTATAATATACAGCAACTTTTGCAAAGATAGCAAAAATAATCGTTTTAAACAAGTTTGTTTAAAACAAACTTGTTTAAAAACTTCAAATTATAACATAAGTTATTATTTATCAACGGATTATAGCATTCCTATATCTGTTTTTTCATCATATCTTTCGCTTTTTATGTAAAAGTTCTCGTAATTAATAGTACTCGATAAAGAGATGAGAATGGAGATAAAAACATAAAGTTTCCCAAATTATACCCTCAGGTATAATACCTTTGGGTATAATTTCGTAACTTTGCAGCCAGAATAACATTATAAAGTTTCAAATAATCATGAACATCAAGTACAACAAAGCCCTGTGGATTGTCACCATCCTCGCTATCGTGATGCTGATTCCTTTCCTCGGGCTTACCGAATTCAATACCAAGGGAGAGCCTCGCGAGGCTGTAGTTGCCTACACCATGCTGGAACATGGCAACTGGATATTGCCTATCAATAATGGAGGCGATATTCCTTACAAACCACCATTCTTCCACTGGTGCATCGCCTTCTTCTCGCTCTTTGCTGGACACGTAAGCGAATTCACATCCCGTCTGCCGTCAGCCGTATCGCTGATATTGATGACCATCGGCGGCTTTATATTCTTCGCCAAGCGCAAGGATACCCAGACGAGCCTCATCACAGCCATCCTCACGCTGACAGCATTCGAGGTGCATCGTGCAGGAATCAACTGCCGTGTGGATATGGTGAACACCGCTTTCATGGTGGGAGCCATGTATCTGCTCTACCGTTGGTGGGAAAAGGGAAAACATCAACTGCCCTGGCTTGCCATCCTCTGCATGAGTGGCGCCACGCTGACCAAGGGACCGGTAGGTATCATCCTACCTTGTTTTGTGATGGGTGTCTTCATGCTCACACAGAGAGAAAAATTCTGGGGCGTCGTCTGGCGAATGGCAGCAACTGCCGTACTCTCTCTCATCATCCCATTCTGCTGGTACTATGCCGCCTACCTCCAGGGAGGCAACGAGTTTCTGGAACTGGTAAAGGAAGAGAATATCGACCGCTTTATGGGAAAGATGACCTACGAGTCGCATGAAAACCCTGCCTGGTATAATCTGCTTACGCTCATCACGGGTTGGCTGCCTTATACCTTATTATTATTGTTTTCCCTCTTTATCCTGCCCTGGAAGAAATTCTCCAAGAGTAAGTTTGTAGAGAATGCGAAAAAGGCTACCCCGCTCCAGGTATTCACCTGGCTTGCTTTCCTTCTGGTACTCTTCTTCTACTGCATCCCGAAGAGCAAACGAAGCGTTTACCTGCTGCCTTGCTATCCGTTCATGGCTTATCTCATCGCTGAATACATAGTTTGGATGATGAAGGAGAAAATGGGAGTATTCAAGGTATATGCAGGGGTAATAGCATCGCTTGCCATCCTGCTTATCGTAGCAAGAATCGCTGTTTCATGCGGTTGGGTTCCTGACACTATCTTCCACGGCAGACATGCAGCAGAAAACGCAGCCATGCTCCATGCTTTGGAAAAAGAACCTCAGAGTATCGCAGAAGGCATAGGATATCTGTTCTTCTTATTGTGCATTTATAGCATTTATGCTACGTTCCAATCACTCCGCAGGAATCATACTGGCAGCATCGTAGGTCATACGTTAGTTACCATCATCAGCCTCTTCCTGATACTGGACTCTACGCTTCAGCCAACAGTGCTCAACACCAAGGCCGACAAGCGCTGGGCACCAGTAATAGAAAAGAAGTTTGATACATCCAAGCTCTATTCCTACATGTCAATCGATATGCTCCACTTCTTCAGCCTCAACTTCTATTTAGGCGACAAGATCCAGCAGTTCGACAAGACACTTCCACAAGACGGCATCGTGATGGTATCAAATGATGATATCCAGATTTTCACGGAGAAATATGGCAGGAATTATACTTTCGAAAAGGTTTGGGAGATTCCGAGAACTGCAGAAACCCGCTGCCCTGTAGGTTTCTACCGTTTCGTGAAAACAAGCGCTAATTTAGCTTGCAACTAAAATACATAGTCCCGCAGATTTCACAGATTACACAGATCTTTTTAAAGCAAAAAAAATAAATCTGTGTAATCTGTGAAATCTGCGGGACTTTTCTATGCGTATAGGGATTTGGCTTACGACACACCCCTTCTTATTTTTTATGATTTCAATATGAATTATACTCTTTCCTCGATAAAATATCTCGGTCTGCGTTTCACTTCGGTATAGATTTTTCCGATATAGACACCCGTAACACCTACGCCAGTAGTGATAATGCCACCGATGAACCAGAGGGAAACAAGCAAGGAAGTCCAACCCTGTATCGTCTTGCCCTGGAAATGTTCTATCAGCGCAAAGATAATCATGATGAAAGACACCAATGTCATCAGCAATCCTACAAAGGTGATGAAACGCAAAGGAGCTACAGAGAAAGAAGTGATGCCATCGATACTGAAACTCAGCATCTTGGTGAGCGGATATTTACTCTCGCCTGCCTCACGCGCCTTGCGGTCGTAATAAACAAAACCCTCCTGGAAACCGAGTTGGCGAACAATGGCACGCAAGAAAAGATTGCGCTCCGGATACTGCATCAGCGCCTTCAGCGTGCGATTCGTCATCATACGGAAATCGGCATGATTATAAACCACCTCCTTATCCACACTCTGCATCAGTTTATAAAAGGCCTGAGCTGTGAAACGCTTAAAGAAAGTATCCGTCTTACGCTCCTTGCGTACTCCGTAGATAATATCCTTCCCTTCCTGTACCTGTTTCACCATATCGATGATTACATTCTCATCATCCTGCAGATCCGCATCGATGCTCACCATCGCATCACAATGGTCGATGGAAGCCTCCATACCTGCCCAGAGTGCATTCTGGTGCCCACGGTTATGAGAAAGTTTGATTCCTCTCACGTACGAATGTTTTTCAGCCCCTTCCCGGATGAGTTGCCAGGTAGTGTCGCGACTGCCGTCATCCACCAATAGCAAATTGGTTTCAGCACCCGTCTCTGCCTTGATTCTCGCCACCAAATTCCCCAAAACTTCCAGGGTCTTAGGCAAAACCTCCTGCTCATTATAGCAAGGTATTACGATGTTTATTTTCATATCAATCTGTTTTTCTGCAAAAATACAAGAAAAATCTTAAACAACCAAGCCAAAACCTCATCTTTTATGAAATCCACCTGATATTATTTCCTCTACAGAGCATTTATTGGATTTTCAGAACTGCTTTTCGCAACACAATCATTCACCAGTAATTCATCAGAACTTCCATTTCACCTGAATTTCCAAATCTGTCTGAGCAGAGCCATTGATTTGTTGTAATCCTGACGAAATATGATTGCGGTCGAAATATTTCGTCATGGCTCCCTTACAAACCAGCACCCAATGCTTTCCGATTTCAGCCTTCGACCGCAATCCACATCGGATACCTTCACCAAAATAACTACCGAAACTCATCGTATAAAGCAATCCCGGTTCAAAAGCATAGACACGACTCTCATAATCCTTGGTACAGAAATAGCCCAAGAAAGCATTCAGCCTCAGCCATCGAAAGCGATATTCCATAGATTCATTGACCATCATTCCGTAGTTTTGCGACAGGAAGGTGGCATCCACCTGAGTTTTACTGCTCCATGCTCCTTTTTCGATTCCACAATACAGACGGGCACGCTGCGTAGTAACATCATATTTCTGCCTATACTGATAACGGGCGCCAAGACGGAGAGAGCGGGAAGACTGGAAGATAACGCTCGCCAGATAATCCATCGCATAAGAACTCCCCTTCATGCGATATTTCGGCCAGGCAAAATAAGCCACATCCCCATAAATATCACATACCCATTTAGAAGAAGGCGACCATCGCAGTCCCACATAACAGCCACTTTCATCCTGCACGCTGCTGCCAGCACTAAAACTATTACTGTATATTGCATAATAACGATAAGGATAAAAACGATAAAGAGCCAAGACCGAAAACTGTTCTGAAAGCAGATAACTCGCCGTATTGACCGTAGCCACTACCCCACAATCTCCCGTCGCCACCTCTCCCTGCAGCGTGAGCCGATGAGAAATATAACCATAGTCGATACTTGCATTCCAGAAGTTCTTGCCTTCGGGAGCAAAGCGCTTATAGAGTTGGGATTTATTGGGATGAAGCGGCAGGGAATAAGAATAACAGATGCCCGTAGCACCGACATGAAAGCCATTCTTAGTATAATGCAGATTACCGCCCAACAGAAAAGCGGAAACGATGCCTTGTTTCTCGATTTCCTTCTCCGTGCGATGCATTCCTGTAGTTACAATCGTAGAAATAGAATCTTTCTTTACTGTAGCATCTATTTTGCGGTAAGATAGAAAGGCACTCACATCCAATCCCTTGCAGACATTCAGCGTGGCTGCAACTCCTTGCAGATAATTGGCCGCATATCTGGAAGAATGTGTCCGAATAGACGTGCCCATACGCCCTAAAGATGAGAGCATGGAGAGTTTTCCGAAACCGAAATCATTATTCAATATCAGTCCCATACCTTCCCGAAGGCGATACTTACCCAAAGTCAGATTTTTCAACCTACCCCATTTCCGTATCTGGAGATAATAGGAATAAAAATCATAGCCTAAGTTGTTCTTGCCGGCAAAAAACGGTTCTCCCGCATCCTGCGAAGCCACAAATCCCATCTTCACATAATCACTATAATGAAACTGATAGCGCAACCAATGCTTATAGGGATACCCCCAATAGCCATCCTTATCTCCCTTGCGTTCATAAAGAGGAATCTTTACTGCCGCCACCGTTTCATGCTTTCCATATTTTGCTATCTGAGATAAAGAGGGAAAAGAACGCTTCTTCACTTCCCCGGCATAGACAAAACAACAAAGCAACTGCCGCTCATACCAACTGATACTTTCTATCATCGCCAGTTCACCCAGACTTTTCATCTCCCCATATTGATAGATGTAGGCCTGGATATCCTCTATCTGTTGGGCAGAAAGGAAGGGAAACTGTTCCAGATCTTCCTTGGTAGCGGTATTGAGATTGATCGGATTTTCAGCATATCCCTCCAGAACATCTTCATAGCTTTCCCAATTCATATCCTCATATTCCTCCTGTTCACTGAGTTGCTCGAGGTATTCCTGCCAAGATTGGGCATCACTTACCTGGATACTATTCACCAGAAACAGTACCACTAACATACACCTATAATATAATGTATTCCTATAATAGATTGCATTTCTCATTCGTTTCCGCTTATAATTTGCATGATATTTGATTTGGATAGAAGATGAGGCAATAAAAACACCATCCTTATTCTGCCGCAAAAATACAATATTTATCTCGAAACGCCAAAAGAAATAGGAATAAAATGAGAAAGGAAAATAAAATGGAAAATGAGAAATGGGGAAAAAAAGAGACGTACGAGTGAAAGAAATCACCCATACGTCTCTTTTGTTGGTATGCTGAGCTGATATAAAACTCTATGATAGTTTTTCTAAAAAACTAAGATGAGTCTTCAAAAAACTAAAGAGCCCAGTTATATTAGTCTTTCAAATCACTTGCCTCTTTGATAATCTCAGCAGGCACTTCGCTGCAGCGCTCATAGCGGCAAACATCGTTAGCATCGTCCTTGGCAGTCCAAATCATAGAACCGCTCTTATAAAGATTGCTCACGATATACTGCTGATTCCAATCACCAACACCATTATCGTAAGTACCGCCAACAATATAACCTAAATATGGATCCTGCTTCACAAAGAAGGAACCGGTAGTATGAACAGCATACATACTGTTCATATTGTCGTACATCTCCATAGTATTGTCACGGCGATGGAAAACCACATAGCAATATGTACCCTCAGGCATAGGCTGACCATTGTTCCAGGCAGTCATTTTCCATACTCCATCAAGATTAGCAGGAGTCACTGCTATCGGCTGCTCTGCAGGTTCATCATCATCGCTGCTACAAGATACGAAACCCACAGAAAGGAGCATTACCACCAACAGGGTGAAGAGTTTGATTAAATGTTTCATATTCTTTAATTCTTTCTTTTCTTATGATTTATCATTACTGATTGCGATTCACTACGACCATAATCGTACGGTCACTCGGCTTAGCGTCCACACCCTCCAGAATAATCGGGAAAGTGAAATTCGGCTTCATCATCGGCGGAATCTTATCCACATCCAGCGTAATCACCAAGTCTGCCTCATCACCAGCAGGGATGATTTCCGGCTCAGTTTTCACTTGCGCATACTGTGGAAGCACCAGACTGCTGATTTTCAGCGGTTTCTTGCCGCTATTGCCACAGAGAATGCGAGCCTCAGCCTTCATACCTGCCGTCACCTCATTGAATGTTACCTTAGCCTGCTTCAGTCTCAGGTCGCCCATCTTATACTTGAAGCGATACCAGACATCTGCACTTGGAAGAACCATCCCCCTGAGTCCAATCTTCGTGACCGGTTCTCTGTCCGAATCCTTCAAATAGACAAAAGCGCGGGTGTCTATAGTGCCAGGATAACCATGGGGAGTAAATGTCAATTCTATCTTACAGCTATCACCCGGCTGCAGTTTCATCTGACTGACACTCGACTTGGTGCAACCGCAGGTGGTCTGAATACGGGATATTTCCAGCATCTTTCCACTTACGTTTCTACCTACGAACGAATAGGTTCGTGGTGCGTCATCCTCGGTCATCGTACCGGCATCGATGAGCTGCTGGTCAAACTTGAGCTTTTGTGCCCAGGCCTGACTCATGCTCATCAGGCTGAGAGCGATGAAGAACATCGTGAATCTCTTTCCCATCTCAGTAATTATCTTTTAGATTACATCCAACCGTTGTTGCTGGCATTCTTACGAACTATAATGTTCACAGTCTGCTGCTTGCCGCCAACTGATACCGTCAGAGAAGTACTTCCTACAGCAAGTCCCTTTACGGTGAGAGTAGTACCTTCTATCGTAGCAGAAGCCACATTGGCATCACCAACAGCACAGGTGTATCCACTCTCTACGCCTTCAAAGTAACTTGGCAGATTCAAGGTAGAAACCTTGTCGAGCGCCACATAGATATTAGGCAACCTCATATCAGAACTGTAATCCTTGTTCTTAACAAGATTCAAGAGCTGAGCTGCATCAATCAGACCAGCGCCCATCTTACCGATATACTTAGACAGGTTGACGATTTCAGGAGAAGCACCCAGTGTAGTATGGTTCATATAATAAATCTTGGTAGCACCATTACCATAATAGCCATCCAAGTCCTTGACAGCCTTCTTCATCAGACTCACGAAATCAGCAGCACGATAATGACGATGCTGCTTGACTGCGTATGCCAAACCGAGAGCAGCCACACCAGAAACATGAGGACAAGCCATGGAAGTTCCCTCCATATAACCATATGCAGGTTTACCATTCTGAATCAAAGTAGAGAGCACAGCACCCTTCTGTTCAGCAGTCTCTGCCCAATACTCATCCTCTTCCTCACCTATCTTGCCGTAATATTCCAAGTCACCACCAGGAGCACTCAAGGTAACGAGCGTACCATAGTCGGTATAGCAAGCTGGTGTATAGTCGGCAGCAACAGAAGCTACACATACACACTTGGAATAAGCACCAGGGAACGCAGGATTGCCTGCATACTCATTACCAGCAGCAAAAACAGGAATACCACCATCGATGACACCATTAGGAGAACCGGCATTGTGGATGAAATAATCCAAAGCCTCCTTCTCCAAAGGATAAGTCTCAGCCCACTCCTTTTCGGTAGCTGGTCCAGGAGTATAACCATTGATGATACTTGACTCAGAAGAGTTGTAACCCCAACTGCACTGGAGAATCACCGCACCATTGTCGGCTGCATATTTGATAGCTCTTGCCTCTCCTGCTAAAGTTACACTATTTTGACCAGAGAACACTTGGCATGACATAATCTTCACACCAGAATTAGGAGTACCGTCACCACCAGCAACACCACAAACACCAATACCGTTACCATTGACTGCGGCAATTGTACCTGCTACGTGAGTTCCATGACCAGAATCGTTGGCATCAGTCCAGGTAATATCGCCACTCTCGGTAACGAAGTTGTAGCCGTGAAGGTCGCCCTCATAACCATTACCATCGCCATCAGTCTTGACTCCCTGAGTAGTCTCACCAGGGTTACACCACATATTGGCAGCCAGATCAGGGTGAGTGTACATCACGCCTTCATCAAGCACGGCTACGATAATGGAAGGATCACCAGTACAAGTCTTCCAAGCCTCAGCTGCATTGACATCACAGCCAGCTTTGGCACCAGCATGATTATCATTCAGGTTTTCGAAAGCATAATTACCTTCACCCAGGTTGTTATAGTGCCACTGGAAAGCGTAACCAGGGTCATTGGGTGTACCATCGGCTACAGCACGGGTAGCAGCCTTAGCCTTGAGTGCATTCTCATTCAGATAGATACGCTTGCTGTCAGTCTTGTAGGCACGCTTGATACGGCCATTGGTCTGCACCTTGGAAATCTCACCAAGCTGCTTCAATCGCTCTGCAGCAACCTTCAAATCAGTATTCTTGTCAAACTTCACGGTGTACCACAAGTGAAGACCTGCCTCGCGAGTACGAGCCTCTGTCTTTTCATCCACAGGGAACACACGCTTGAAGCTGTAGCTGCCCAGAATATCGAGTACCTCATCTGTAGAAGGAATACCCGAACGGGTACCTGCTACACCAGCACGCGTCATTGTGCTTTGTGCTTGGTCGAGAATATCGCTCATCTCAGGACTGAACTTAATCAACAATTCACCATTCTCAGCATCTGCAGGAATGACAACCTCGTTGGTCTTACCATCAGAAGAGTCGATGCCCGACAGGTTGTCTGCACAACCTGTCAAAGCCAAAGCGACCATTGCTATATAGAAAAACTTTTTCTTCATTGTTTGCTTCTATATT
>USJD01000094.1 GCA_900554835.1 uncultured Prevotella sp.
TAATCCGATAAGCAAGAATGACTTCCGATTCATCCGTGAAATCCGATGAAGAAAAAATCCGATGAAGAAAAATCTATCTCGTCAAGGAGAACTTGATGCTCAGACCGAAGTCTTGTGTCGTCGTCGGATAACTGCTGCTTGAAAGCAGAGGCGTATTCGTCTGACGATCGTAGTAGAAACTCATGGTGAGCATCTTGCTCAAGGTATAGTCGGCAGAGAAGCTCAACTTCAATGCATTATTGCCGCTGCTGGCACTGCTCATCATAGAGGCAATGTCTCTTACGATGGCAGCCTGCTTGCGGAAACTGAAGTCCAATCGCAGGTTCAGGTCATGGTTGGTGCCATACGAATTGCTATTGGAAGAATTCTTCTGCTTGTCAGCCGTACCTTTACCCTTACTCTTGACAGCCTTACGCTTACCTCCCATTCCGAAGAGATGGAAGTTGTTCATGCGATAGCCCATTCCAATCACCCAGTCCTTGCTCACAGCCTCATTGAGCTGAATACTTGTCATACTGAGGTTCATCACGCGCGTCTGGCGATATTCTCCCTTCAGCGTCATATTGTTGTTGAACGTCAGATCAAGTCCCAACAATGGCGAGAACGCCTCATTGATGCTCACCTGCGAAACATTGAACATGCTGCTTGGTGAAGGATTGCCGGTAGTGGCATCCTCGATGAAACCCAAACCATTCATATATTCCTGGAAGGTGCTGTAACTGTTGTAGCTTCCAACGGCAAACACACTCTTATAGGAATGATTGATGTTCACACTCTTGAAGTGGTCGCGGAACCAAGGCAACTTACCTAATCCACTATACCTGACAGTCCAGTTAGGCAGCAATCGGCTCAAAGCCGGGAAGATGGAGAGCGACTTGCCACCCATGCTGGTATAAGCATTGAGGAAGGCAGGCACCATCACATCAGCACTATACTGGTTGACCGGTGTACGGGAAGCATCAAACTTGCCGCCAGCGAGACTGGAACCCGCAGGGTAAATCATTCCAGCGTATTGCTGTTCCACCCGATTGCGGAAGTCCTGCAGAGAACCCACGAACTTTTCGAAGGTCTTGCTGCGGTAACCACTGTTGGCATTTCCCATTCCCTCGAAAGCAGAACCTATAGAGATGGTTGTCATCTGGAAGCTTCCGCTCTGGGTAGTAGGAGTGCCCTCATACATATACTGTATGCTCTTCTGCGTGGTCATGGTACGCATGGCATTCAGGTCGATCTTCAAGTTCTTCACTGGCTCCAGCGTCATACGAATCTGGAGATCTTCCGTTTTGCTCGTAGCGGCAGGAGTAGCGATGGAATCGTTGAGCAACAGCCAGTCGTGCTCTCTTGCCTTCTCGATGTAACTGTCGCCGACGAGACCGAAGGCGAAATCCAGACCCGGTGACATGATGCCCTGTTTGGTCTGTCCGAAAGCATCACCTATCGTAGGCAGGAAGCCTGGCAGCGTGAGCTGGTAATTATTGCGATAACTGAAGCTCACATTTCTTGCCATCATTGCCACACGGGAAATAGCCTGCATGGTTTTGTACCACCCCTTCTCCTCCAGCGGAGCCTTCGGAAGCACATTCACCTTCAACTTCGTAGCCGAATCCACCTTGGATGTAATACGGATGGTGTTATTATCCAACACTTTGTATTTCAAGTGGAAGGCCTTTCCATCCTCAGTCTTAGCCGAGACAATCAGGCGCTTTGTATTCTTGCCGTGCTTTACGTCCACATACTTTTTCTTGGAATCAGCCTTCTTAGACTTATCCTTTTTAGACTTCTTAGACTTTTCAGCATTCTTTATTTCAGCCTCATCTCCAGAAGCCTCAGCCTTTACCCCGGCAGCCTCATCCTTCTCTTTCGTCAAGTCTTTAGCATCAGCTAATAAAGGCAGGAGTGTGATTTCCTTTTCGAAGGATCTCTTGTTGAGCGGCAATCGCTTCTTCTGCTCCTGAGCTTTCTTGTTGTTCTTGCTTGTCCACTCCTTCACAGCCTCCTCAGGATCCTTGCCAGCATCGATTGCCTCCTGGCGGACCTTAGCCAATTCCTGTTTGCGCTTCTGAGCCTCCTGTTTAGCCTTTTCCTTCTCCTGCTTCTTTTTCTGAATCTGCGAACGGGAAGGTTCCTTGTCAAACTTCTGGTTGGCAGCCTTGAGGAACGGTACATGATTGTAGAGTTTCACCAGATTGAACGTACCATTGAGGTTCAAACTGCGATTGGTGTTGATGGTATTTCCATACGAAACACCGTCCTCATCCTCCGTACCCTTGTTCCAGGAATAGGTGGAATTGTAAGAAGCATCGGCATTGACCCAGTCGAAGATGGGAATCAGATTGAGCGGCAACTGGTAGGAAGCCGTAAAGGTCTGATTATAATCCAATGGTGCTCCCCAGTGCTTGATGCTGGTCCAAACAGAATCTTTCCAGGCATGGTACTGGTCAGCATAGAAGTCCTTATTGATTGGGGTATAAGGTTCCTCTATCTGCGCATGAGTGGCACTCTGGAAGTTCATGTGCAGGTTCTTGGTCAAATCCCAGCGCATAGAGAACTCACGGTTCCAGAGGAACTGTTCGCTGAACGACAGAGGCAACTGTGAATTCTCCGTCGATTCCATATCGCGTTCCTGCAACTCATAATAATTGCGGGTCATCTCCGTATTGAACGCCACATTCTGCGGCAGCCAGTTCAGTCCGAAACGCTTCAGGATATCGAGCCACTTGCTCTTGTTCTTCAACTTCTTGAAAGGTTCCCATGACTTATAGACCGGAGTCCAGGAATAGTCGAGCGAACCACGCCAGTTGTCTTCATTCTCATAGACCGTAGTCTCGCCCTGCGTATGCTGGTGGGAATGACTGTAGGAGAACGAGAAGTTGGCTGGGTCGTAAGGCATCGGATGGCGCTTGGTGGCAATTCCGACACGGGCATTGGAGATGGAGAAGTTGGTATTCACCACCTTCGTCACGGCAATATTCTCGATAGAATCCCGCTCAGCCTTGGAGCCAGTGGCATCCAGTGCATCCTGGAGTTCCATATCCGTATCCAGCGGATTGTACTTCGGTGAAGTCTTCTCTTTGGTTACACTATAATATAAAGGTATGCTCACCTTTGCTTTGTCAGGGAAGAACTTACCCATTTCCAAACTCGTAGTCACGCTGTACGAACCATAACTGTCGGTACTGCGACTTGCCACCTTATCTTCCAGTCCACCGAATCCCTCGCTGGTATAACGGCCGGTGGCATTGACACTACCCCAGTCAGACAACTGTACATTCAGATTGGCATTCGCAGCCCATCCACCCTTGTTGTTATGTTCCAGAAGTCGGAGTTCGTTGACCCAGACTTCACCGCTCTTCACATCACCGGAGTTGTTGCGAATACCAATCATCATGGTCTTCACTTCACCCAAGGTAGGATTACCCACCAAGGTCATCTTGTTGTTCGGATGATTGCTGTCATAAGCCACGAAAGGCTGCGAGAACGAAGCCATGCCCATTGCCTTGGCCTTGTTACGCTCCTTCTTCAGGGCTGTGAACACACTCATCTGGATATCGAGCATATTTTCCTCAGGCCATACAGCCTTGCAGTCTTCCAGAGAACGGCGACTGTACTTGCCTTCCGGAGTCAACTTCAGCGGAATCTCATATTCATAATAGTTGTTCTTATAGTCATTACCCAGACGGATGAACACAGAGAGCTGGTTGTCTCTCAGGTCGGTGGTGTTCTGAGCCAGTGCATTGGCATGTGTAAACATCTGGATGCGCTTGTACTGTCGCAGGTCGAGGGTGGTGTTCTTGTAAACCGCCTTAGCCTCACCGGAACTCAGATTCTTGACCACAAGGCTCAACGCCTGCTCATTCTCCTCCACCAACTGAGGTTGTGAAGGATCCTGACCACGACGGATGCCAGGAGGAAGCACATAGTTGACCGGAGTCTTCTCGGCATTTTCCTCAATGCTTACCGCACTTGCTTCCAGTGTACCACCATTAGCAGCACTGAGCGGCTGGTCGTAAGTACGCCAAGTGCCACGTACCAAATCCAGGGTTCCGAAACGCATCACGATAGGCTTCTCAAAATTGGTAAGGAACATACGCATGAAGCGGATGCTGGAAAAGTCATTGATATTTCCTACCTTCGATTCATACTGATCTACCGGGATACGGAACTGGTACCAGGTGACCGTCTCATTCTTCGTTCCGTTAGGCAAACTTGGTGTATATTCCCGTTTGTCAACGATATAGTTCTTACCCACCACGAGGTCTTCCGGACGGATGCTGACATGATACTGGAAATACTTCTCATATTCATTGAGGGTGTAGTCCTGGTTGATATCCTCCACATCCGGTGTAGATTTATAGGAAGTATCATAGCTCTCAGTACGGCTGTCGCTATCCGGAGAGTTACCCTGCGGATTGTTGATGAATTTATAGCGGTACAAGATAGGCGCCTGCATCTGATCCCAGTCAGAACCACGGTAATAGTGATAATCATCACGGGCTGGGTCAGCAAAGATACTGTCGAAAACCGCCTGGTTTACCTTGCCCTGTATCTGGTCGAGGTAGGCGCTGCGATAGAACTCCTGTTCCTCGGCATCAGTAAGTCCGTTGAAACCCACATCCTGCAAGGCACGGCTTCCACTGGTTGTGGCAAAGGCATAGGTAACCGTACTCTGCGTAGGAATCTTACCCCACTGGGAGTAGGTAAAACTGTTGCTGCCATCCACAGGCATTCCGCTCTCATAGAATTTCTTTCCATCACGGAGAATATCCTCACTGATTTCTCCTAAGTTGATATAGAAATCACCGCCATAGAGACGGGCATCAGGCTGCTGATTGCTATAGATGAATGGGTCCAGCATCCAGAATTCGATATATTCCACATTCGCCTGCTCGAAGTCATTCGTATCCAATTTGCGCATCATACCACCCCAGTGCTTCTGAGGATTGGCAAGAGTTCCGTCCGCCTGGAGATCAGTCACATTGAAGTTGTACGGACCACGCTCATTCGGATAGAAGGCAATGTTCATCGCATTCACCGTACTCGTCTCCGTACTATAGGTCTGTTGCTGACGAAGTGGGAACAACTCTCTCATGTAGATGGCTCTCACATAGTGATTGCTCAGCTGGTTGAGGTCGCTCTTGATATGTCCTGGAGTCAGCGTACTACCCTTTCTGTTGAAAAGCGGGTCGATTGTGTACCATGCCATCTGGCTTCTGTTGAATCCACTCGTCAATCCCGTTTTGTCCTTATTTTCAGGGAACATGGAAGGAACGCTGGAGAGGAACCAAGAGGTAGGAGACATCACATCAATACTGCTCTTGGTGGACTCGAAATCATCCAGATAAGAAGCATTATCCTGCGTACCGCTCGCCTGTCCGGCAATCAGTTGGGCAAACTCTCCCGTAAAGGAAATCTGCGATGGTTGGGTAAGATGCAGGAATGGAATCATGTCGAGCACATTCGTCAGCCACTGACTTTCCTTCTTCCAGTTGACATTGATACCCCAGAGGGTATTCTTCACCGGTTCCTCTCCCATAGCCACCTTGGTGAGCAGCGGCTGTTCACTCAAATGCTGGAACGTACCGCTCAGTTGGAAATTCTTCGAGAAGTCGTATTCCCAGTTGAGTCCAAACATCGTCTTTCGCATCATACCATAGTCGGTATTGCTTTCAAGCGAAACGTTGACAGGGGTTCCTGCATCGATGATGCTCTGATTGAGAATCGTCACTTCACCGGCATTGTAATCTACAGAATAGTCAGAACCTTCGGTGAGCGTAACACCACCGGCAGTCACCATCACCGAACCCTGCGGAACATTGTATGCTCCGAGAGAAATGACATTGGAAGAAGAACCCTTGAACTGGCCCACCAGCAGGTACTTGTTCTTCTCGGCTATCTGTTTGGCTACCGTCTTCGTACTGTCATAAAGAGCCGTAAAGGCATATTTCTCTGCCTGTTCTGCAGCCACGCCTTTACTCTTCAGATATTCGTACATATAACTACCGAAAGGTTCAACTTTAGGAATGAAGACGCTTCCGTTGGAAACCGTATAACCCTCTACGTAGTCGTAGTAACCGTTGCTATGTGCGTTGTTATTATTGTCAAGACGGTCGGCTCCCAACACCTTGATGAGTGGCGTCTGCTTCACTTGCTTCTCAGGGATATAGGTAATATAAACGCCGGTCGTATCGCTCTGGAATTTCACGTCAAGTCTGAACTTTTCCTTCTCTATCTGGGAAGCTAAGTTATAGACATTCTTCATCATCAGCTTCCAGTTGCCCTGCTGCGGATTGTTGCTGGTATTCTTGAGAGATTTCACGAAGAGTCCCTGCTTGGTGTCAGTAACATCACTGGCAAACTCACCCACCTGGTAAGTGACACCACCATACGTATATTCGTATGCCACGGCCAGAACCTGGTCGGTCTGCAACTGGTTTCGCAAGGAAATATAACCCATCGCCGTATTCACCGTATATTCCGATGAATTCAGAAGACGCGCATTCTCCAACTTTTCAAAATCATTACCACCGACAAGTCCAGCGCCTTCCAGCGTAGAGGAAGTCTGATTCGCATCACGGGCAGCACTATACTGGTTGACCATTGCATCATACTCCGTATTCGCCTTGTTGGCTGGGACCACGGTTCCTCCCACAGCCCACATCGGATTGCTTACCTTCTCGTTTTCACCCAAGTCGGTAAGCGCCACGATGTTTCTCGTATTCTCAGACGAACCCGTCTTATTGGTAACCCAAACCTCCACGCGGTTGATGGTAATACCGGTAGTAAGATTAGGCAATTTCTGCATCCATCCATCATAATGATTGCGGAAGTATTCGGAAAGGAAGAAGTGCTTGTTCTCCTCATAGTCGGTCACGTTCTTTTCAAAAGGCGTGAGCTGCACGCCGCCCTTAGAGGAAACGCTCTTGGACGAAGACTTCTTCTGGGAAATAACGGTTTGCAACTTGAGTTTACCAAACTGCATATCAGTACGGAAACCGAAAAGACTGCTGGCTCCACGAATGAGTGACGAGTTGGAAGGAAAAGACACATTACCCGCCTCTACGAGTTTGATGATTTCATCTTCCTTGCCATCGTACTTGAGCTTCATATTCTGAGCATCATAATCGAAAGTAGCATCCGTATTGTAGTTCAAGTTCATATTGACCTTATCGCCGACACGACCATTGACATTGAGATTGATTTTCTCATCGAAATCCATCATCGTCGTCTTGCGGTTTCGGATAGGAAGCGAAGGATTATCCACATTCTTTTTCTTCACACCAAACTTCAATTCGGCAGTACCCTGCGTTTTCACACGAATTCCACCCGGACCGAAAATCTTCTCAGCCGGTCCTAAATCGAAGTGCATATCCGTGAAGTCGAATTTTTCCTTACCCTTAGCCTTGAAGATTTCATCATTCTGTTTACGGTAATAGGCATTACGTTCCTGCATCTCGCTCCAGACGAGATACTCCTTCGGGGTAAGCATGATAGGCGCAGTAATCCAAGTATTCCCAAGCCGATTACCAATCACATATCGGTCGAGCGTATCATTATACTCCACCTGATACTTCATGTTGTCAGGACGCTGCAGGTCGAGCGGACTTTGGTAAAGGTCGCTGAGGGTAATCGGTTGGGTGCGCTGCACAGGCCAACGGGGGTGCAGCAGGCTGTCTGGAATAGAATCCTCGTCAGAAAGGATAGGCTGTGCCGTGATTCCATTCTTCGCAGCTCCATTCTTTGAATTTTGTGTATTTTGTCGATTCTGAGCGCCCTGTTTTTTTTGCCGCAAGATGTCAGACTGCTGGTTTCTGTTGCGAGTCCTGTCATCTTGAAGGTATGGCAAGCCGATGGCATTGCCAATGACTGAGGTCAAGAGCAATGCCATCAACAAATATGCGTATTTTATATTTCTTATTCTAAACATCAAAAAACTGTCGTGAAAATTATTTAATCTGCTTCAAGGCCAACTTGATTACTTCCTCCACCTTGAGATCAGGTTTCGCTTTCAGGATTTCTATGACCACCTTAGCGGAAGGAGCCGGAGAGAATCCAAGCATGGTAAGCGCACTCACAGCCTCATCCTTCACATCATTGTTGACCATATCCACATTACCTCCATTGGCAGGTAATTCATTGGCAATACCCAAAGACACAATTTTGTCCCTGAGGTCAATAATGATACGTTGTGCCGTTTTCAGTCCGATGCCTTTCACGCTTTTCAGTATTTTCTCATCTCCAGAGGAAATCACATTGCATAGTTCAGAAGGAGACAAGGAGGAAAGAATCATCCTCGCAGTATTAGCACCCACGCCCGACACGGTGATGAGCAGTCGATAAAGTTCCCTTTCCTGTTTGCTGGCAAAGCCGAAAAGAGTATAGGAATCATCTCTTCCGCCTGCCACCAGTACTTCATGTACATAGAGTTTCACCGCTGTTTTTCCCTGAATAGCCGTATAAGTATTCAGTGATATATTAAGTCCATATCCTACCCCAGCAGTTTCCAGAACAGCCATGGTAGGAGTCAAGTCTGTCAGTTCTCCCTTGATATATTCTATCATCTTTATGCTATTTTTATTTTACGCTACTTTATTTTTGCTATCATTCAATAGATCTCGAAATATCAGAGAATCTATTAAATAATATTTAATAAACGGAGAATTAGGGAAAATATTGCCACAAAAAGTATTTTATTACCAAATATCAGTATTTTCTTCATCGGATTATGATTTTTTCATCGGAGTTTTTTTGTCACGCAGATTTTTTTATTCATCGGATGACACGGAATTTATTCGGAGATTTCTGCTGAGGCGATTACTCACGGATTGACGCGGAAGCGACCTGTACGGTCGATACAGATACCCCTGGGAGTGGAATATGTCCCACAGATTTCACAGATATACACAGATTTTTTTCATCGGGATTTTTCATCGGAGTTTTTGGTCACGCAGATTTCGCAAATGACGCAGATTTTTTATCTCATAAAGATCTGTGTTAATCTGTGAAATCTGTGGGACAAAAAACACCACGAAGAAAAATCTGCGTTATCTGCGAAATCTGCGTGACAAAAAAACAATAGCAGCACATATCGGGCGCCAGCCATTGGCCAGAGGCCAAATATCCGCGGAAATCCGTGAGTAATCCGATAAGCAAGAATGACTTCCGATTCATCCGTGAAATCCGATGAAGAAAATGTCCCACAGATTTCACTGATATACACAGATCTTTTGAATCAAAAAAATAAATCTGTGCAAATCTATGAAATCTGTGGGACTATGTATTTATTTTAAGAGAAGGGGGTTTATGATTTCTTCTTAGAAGTCTTTTTGGATTTCTTTGCTTTCGCTTGAGACTCTTTCGCTTTGGTTCCCTTCTCAGGACTTGTCAAAGCCTCATATACAATACCAGCCAATTTCTCAGCACCCTTGGCATTCGGATGAATGCCATCACCCAACATCATATTGCTGAATGTAAATTGGGAATGGAGGTCGAGATAATGACACTTATTCTTCTTTGCCAACTTCTGCAACACAGGAATCTCACCATTCACGATTACACTATCATTGATGGTCCAGCTGTCCTTGAAAGCAGGAATTGGAGAACAAAGATAAATCTCTGGACGACTTGGCAATGCCTTCAAAGTGTCTATCATCGCCTGCATACTCTGACTATATTCCTCTGCTCCATGCGCCCAATTATGCGTCTTAGAATCATTGGTGCCCAACTTGATCACTACGATATTTGGCAAGAAAGCCTGCGCATCCTTCCAAGCTAACTCCTTCATGTATGGAATATCGCCCTTGTTCATCATCGTACGGGCAGACACGCCAAAGTTTTTCACCTCGTAATCAGTTCCCAACTTCTTCTGCAACTGGGCAGGATAGCCTTTATCCTCCGCATTCATAATACCAAATCCATCCGTAATCGAATTGCCGATACATGCCACACGGATAGCATTTTCTTTAGGTGCCTTAAAGCTCTGCAACCACGCCGTCAGATCTGCAAGCATCTGGTCGTGATGCTTGAAATTGCTGCGGAATCCCCAGCCATGACCGCCAGTTGGATAGACATGCAGTTCACAATCATTTCCAGCCTGGTGCATACGGGTATAATAAGCCACGCCATTGGTAACAGGAGGAACCACATTGTCGTCATTCGACATCAAGAGAATCGCACGAGGCGTCAGATGACCACGAACAGCCTTGTCATTAGACCATTCTTCTACCAACTTAGGATTAGACTTGCGCTCATCACCCAGGAAATTGACACAAGAACCTTTATGAGTAATGCGCTCATCCATCGAGATAACCGGATAGAAGAGTATAGAAAAATCAGGACGAGCAGCATATTCAGCATGCGTACTGACAGAAGAAGCAAGATGACCGCCAGCAGAGAATCCCATAATACCTACATCCTGAGGATTTATATGCCATACAGATGCACTATCTCTTACCGTACGGATAGCCTGATAAGCATCCCCCAAAGGAATATTCCTATCCCCATTAGGCATGCGATATTTTAATACAAAAAAGGCAATGCCCTGTTTGTTGAAGAACTCAGCCCACTGATGTCCCTCATGATCCATTGCTAAGTGAGAATAACCACCACCAGGACAATCTACGACTGCCCGACCTGTAGGATTCTGAGGAAGATAACAAGTGAGTTCACTTTTACCATCTGCACTGTTTTTCAGTACAAATTTACGGGCTGTTGACTGAGCTGACAGATTGATGACCGCCAGCATCATAGCACAAAACGCAAATAACTTTTTCATTGCTTTATCATTGATTAGGTTTACATTTCATCTTTTGTGTGCAAAGTTACGTAATTTTCAGCTAACACAACGCTTTATTTTCATCATTTTTTGGTTATTTCGTACAAATAACTTTGTCGTTTGTTTCTTTTTTACTAAATTTGCAGAAAATTCTGAACTATAACGTAAAAAGTCGTGATTATGAAACAATTTTTCAAGAATGTAGCAGCCACCATTGTTGGCCTTTTTGCCTTTTGCCTCATCTTAGGCATTTTCGGCTTCATCAGTCTCATCGGCATGATTGCTTCCAGCAATAATACCCCTACCATCAAAGACAAATCGGTCATGGTGCTCACGCTACAAGGGGAAATCATCGACAGAGCAGAAGACAATTGGTTGGGGCAGATTACCGGCAACCAGTTCAACACGCTCGGTATGAACGAAATACTTTCTGCCATCAAGAAAGCCAAGACAGAAGAAAAGATAAAAGGTATCTATCTGGAAGCTGGTGTCTTACAGGCTGACTATGCCACAATCCAGGAAATACGCAATGCACTCGCTGATTTCAAGAAGAGCGGCAAATGGATTATTGCTTACGGCGACGCCTTCTCACAAGGCAGCTACTATTTAGCTTCCGTTGCCAATCAGGTTTATGTAAACCCAGAAGGTAATGTAGATTGGCACGGAATCTCATCTCAACCACAATATATCAAGGATGTGGCTGCCAAGTTTGGCGTCCATTTCACGGTAGTAAAAGTGGGTAAATATAAAAGTTTTACGGAAACCTACACCGAGGATAAGATGAGTGACGCCAACCGTGAGCAGGTTTCACGCTATATCAACGGACTCTGGCAACAGATGCTGACGGATGTTTCCAACAGTAGAAAAATCAGCAAGGACTCACTCAATCACTATGCTGACGGACTCATGGTGTTCGACGACAGCAAACTCCTGAAATCACGTAAATTCGTGGATGGTTTCTGCTATTATGATGAGATCAGGAATATCGTAAAGAAGCAACTCGGTTTGAAAGCAGACCAGAAGATAGCCCAGGTTTCCATGAAAGATGTCAATGCGGCTATCAATGACAACAATATGATGGGCGACGAAATCGCAGTCTATTACTGTCAGGGTAGCATCGTGAGAATGGCTACTCCAAGTATTTATGGAGACGAGCAGCAGATAGTCAGTTCTGATGTCGTCAGAGATCTGGAAGATCTGGCTGAAGACAAGAACGTAAAAGCCGTGGTTCTCCGCATCAATTCCGGTGGCGGTGATGCTTATGCCTCAGAACAAATCTGGCATGCTGTAAGCGAGTTGAACAAGAAGAAACCTGTAGTTGTTTCCATGGGAGGCATGGCTGCTTCTGGAGCTTACTACATGAGCATGGGTGCCCGATATGTGATGGCCCAGCCTACTACCCTGACAGGCAGTATCGGCATCTTCGGAGCATTACCAGACTTCAGCGACCTGCTGACCAAGAAATTAGGATTCAAGTATGATGAAGTAAAAACCAACAAGAACAGTGCCTATATGGGTGCTGGAACAGCCCGTCCATGGAGTCAGGAGGAAATCACCCATCTACAGGCTTATGTCAACCGTGGCTATGCCCTGTTCCGCAAGCGTGTGGCAGACGGAAGAAAGATGAACGTGGAGGAAGTTGAGAAAATCGCTCAGGGAAGAGTCTGGCTCGGAACAGATGCCAAGAAGATCAAACTGATTGACGGATTCGGAAGTCTGGACGATGCCATTGTCAAAGCGGCACAACTGGCAAAGATTTCAGATTATCAGACGACAGAATATCCTATGCAGGCAGACTGGATGGAGCAACTCATTGCCCAGGTATCAGACAATAGTGGCAACTATCTGGACGAGCAGTTGAAACTGACGCTCGGCAACCTCTACCAGCCATTTGTGATGATACGTAATATGAAGGAAAAAGAACCAGTGCAAGCAGCTCTACCATTCTTTCTGAATATCAACTAAAGGGATTTTTATATATATAATATCACTACTGTCCAATAAAAAAGGGCAATTCGATCTTTGAAATAGTTGAATTATAG
>USJD01000095.1 GCA_900554835.1 uncultured Prevotella sp.
TACCACGGTTGATGATGCCGACGGCATTTCCTATCAGGTCGATGGATTCCATTGGCACGATAGTGTACATAGACTTTGTGAGATTGAGATAGACGGTAAACTGAGAATAGTTGTTATCATCCATGTTGGCATTGAAAGCCTGGCTACGATTCATGATACAGGTAAGTTTTTCTTTGCCGTCAGAATCCTTGATTTTATATACTTCAGTCGGAGTTATCTCAACGCATCCTTGCAATGAGATCGCATCTTTTCCTGCCTGTATTTGTGGTCGGATAATATGATTCCACTTATCATTTAGGATTTTTCCTTTATTCGCTTCAGAACCATCCCATTCTTCAGAACCGCCCCATGTTTTACTGTTGTCTTTCAGCAACGAGTTAGGACAGATATTAAAGAACATGGTATTGCTTTCGTTGGCAGGCTTGTTGAGTATACATTTATAGACTTTATCACCAGGATCACCTACAGAACTATCAAACTTATCAGCCGGTTCCATTTTGTATTGTCGCTCTGAATTACCAGGCTCCCAGCTGTCATCTTTATTCAATCCCTGATTATCAGTGTTAGGGTCATTGGTTTTCAGAAAGTTACCTATCAGCGTATAACCTTCATAATCCTCCGACAGGCTCTTGTTGGTGTAGACATTGACACTGCGGGCTCCGTAGCGTGTATGGTCATCATCACCCACAGGTTTATTGGGATTAAAGGGGTTGGCATTGCCACCTCCATCGTTAGTCTCAAAATTAGAATCAGTCCAATTGCCATCATTCAAGCAAATGGTATAAGATACACCAGATCCTTTTGTGATTTTGAAGGTGCTGCTGTTCTCATTCTGGCAATTTTTATATTCTGCATAGGTCTTATTCTGTTTGGTAAAATCGAAATTATTATCGTATGGTCTGAATTGATTATAAATAGGAGTACCATCGGCATATTTTTGTCCGTCATCTGATCCTGCTACATAGAATTCAACTTGCTCACCATTGTTGCCAGGTAAGTCCTTATCGGCGATACCTACCATAAAGAGATTTGAACTGATAGAGTGAATACCTGGTTCCTGATTTCTCACATTGGTCATGTAGAACTTCTTGGATTTGCCGTCCTTAGCTTTCATGTGAACTACGTAGTTGATACTCTTACCTTCAGCTTCAGAACGGTTCAACTCGTTGAAGATCATGATTTTTTTCGTCTCTTTGGTTGATTGATCTCCTTGGTCATAGGTTCCAGTCCAAGAAGTTGAGAATTGCCCTTTTGTCTCCAAATACGTATCCTTGTTGATACCATTGATATCAACAGTTTGTATTTTTCCTTGAGCTACTCCTTCCTTACGAATAATCACATTCATGTTCTTGTTATCATCAATGTTAACGGTGCAGCATTTCCATTCCTTACCACCTATGGTTGTGGTTTGATAGGGGTAATCGGATGCTTCATCCCAGTTACCGAGAGGTTCTTTTATATCACTATCACTGCGATACCACCAAATGTACAAGGATAGCTTGTCATTGTTTACATCACGGAAATAAACCGTGATGTCCTTTGCTAGAAGTTGTAAAGGAATTAAAAGCAGGAAGTATATCGCCAGTACTGCTTTTAGATGTTTGAAATCAATCTTTTTTTTCATCTTTTAAAAAAGTTTAATCTGTTTATTAATTATCTTTTCAGAAATTTTACTTATCTTAGTGTTGCATTAAAAAAACAAATAAAACTCTGAATGACATGGCAAAGATACGTGATTTTCCCTAAATTTGTTTCTTAAAAGAGTTGTTTGTTGA
Source organism: uncultured Prevotella sp. (assembly GCA_900554835.1). Classification (GTDB taxonomy): domain Bacteria; phylum Bacteroidota; class Bacteroidia; order Bacteroidales; family Bacteroidaceae; genus Prevotella. The sequence goes on from USJD01000095.1 coordinate 1,776, forward strand.
TATTTTTTGATGCAATCGTTTGCATCGGTAACTACTCAGCATCCCTATTGAAAACTTTGAATAGAAAAGCCTTGAGATATGAAAGCGGCTTCGATAGTCAATGAAGCCTATTTCGTAGAGCAATGAAAGCGGCTTCGTAAGCAGTTGAAGCCTATTGCATTATTCTGATAGAAACTATAAAAAATATAGTTGACCACTTTAAACTTTATTAATAATACACGTTGACTCACAGTATTAACGTAACAACTCATGACAATATGGGTGCTGAGTAATTACCCCCTTAGGATGAAGGGTGATGAAGGGTGATGAAGGGTTAAATTGCACCCTTCATTCTCTGAAACCCCGATAAACACAGGGGGTTCAGAGGGATAGATGAAGGGTGAAGTTCACCTGCGAACGACCATTCAAAAATGGCACTTTCTAAAATATAGACCGGGAAATTTGGAGGTTACAAATTTATTGCTTAATTTTGCAAATGATAAAGCTAAAATACATTTAAGCCATGGCTATAAGAGAAAGAAGAAAGCGAATCTATCGCAAGCGCATACCTTACGGCATGCAGAACTTTGAGGATATTAGGGAGAGGGATTGTTACTATGTGGACAAGACCTCATTCATAGAAGATATAGAAGACTCCAATATGTACTTCTTCTATATTCGCCCTCGCCGTTTTGGCAAGAGCCTCACTCTCTCCATGCTTGAACATTACTACGACATCAACAAGAAGGACAAGTTTGAGTCCCTCTTCGGTGGATTGTACATTGGCGAGAATCCTACGCCAGAGCATAATACATATCTCATCATTCACCTCAATTTCGCTGAAGTGGACGCAGGTATAGACAATTATCAAAGTGGATTGGATGTGCATTGTAACATTATGTTCAATTCATTCTGTAACCAATATGCCCATTTGCTTCCTTCTGATGCAAAGGAGGGGTTGAACAGAGAAATTGGTGCCATAGGACAACTTAGGTATTTATGCCAGGTTTGCAAGGAAGCTAACCAGAAAATCTATCTCTTTATCGACGAGTACGACAACTTTACAAACACAATCCTTGCCAACGAGGAGCATCTGGAGCGATACCGCAACCAGACTCATGGAGAGGGTTATCTACGTCGCTTCTTCAACACCATCAAGGGTGCAGCCGGCTCGGCTTTGGGACGTGTCTTCGTCACGGGTGTAAGCCCTGTCACTATGGACGACTTCACCAGTGGCTTCAACATCGGCACGAATTACTCGCTAACTCCACAATTCAATGAGATGACGGGATTCACCGAGGAAGAAGTGCGGGAGATGTTGGGCTATTACTCAAGCGTCTTGCCGTTCAACCATACCGTAGATGAACTCATCACCGTGATGAAACCATGGTATGACAACTATTGTTTTGCCGAGGAATGCTATGGAAAAACCACCATGTATAATTCCGTAATGGTACTCTACTTCTTGGATAATTACATCCGTAACGAATACGATATTCCAGACTCGATGGTGGAGAGTAATGTTCGCACGGATTACAGTAAGCTGCGCATGCTTATCCGTCACGACAAGGAGTTCGCCCATGATGCCAGTGTCATCCAGCAGTTGGTCACCAAGGGATACGTTACAGGCAAGCTCGTAGAAAATTTCCCAGCCGACCATATCAACGACCCTGACAACTTCGTGAGCCTACTCTTCTATTTCGGCATGCTGACAATAGATGGAGAATATAAAGGCGAAACAAAGTTTGTCATCCCTAACGAGGTGGTGCGCGACCAGATGTACACCTATCTTCTCGACACCTACAAGGAGAACAACTTGGTATACGATACTTATAACAAGACCCAGTTGGAGAGCAAACTGGCTTACGATGGCAACTACAAGGCTTATTTCGAGTTCATCGCCGATAGCCTGAAACGCTATTCTTCGCAGCGTGACAAGCAGAAGGGCGAGGCTTTCGTGCATGGTTTCACCTTGGCGATGGCAAGCCAGTGCCGCTTCTATCGCCCTATCTCCGAGTTGGACAATGATGGCGGCTATGCCGACATCTTCCTCTCCCCTCTTTGCGACATCTACAAGGACATGGTGGACAGCTACATCATCGAACTGAAATATTGCAAGACGAGCACCACGGACCAGCAAGTGAAAGAACTCCTCAAGGAAGCCTCTGCGCAAATCGCCCGTTATGCCGATAGCGACATAGTGAGAGATGCCGTAAAGACCACCCATCTACACAAGCTCGTAGTGATGTATCGAGGAGCAGAGATGGTGGTTTGCGAGGAAATCGCATGATGGCATTAATCATCACATGGGGCAAGTTTTCAATAGAAGCGCAAGTACAAAATATAAGAAAGCGCTTTATTAAGGTCTAATGATGCGCATCGTTAGGTGCTAATAAAGCGCATCGTTAGGTGCTAATAAAGCGCATCGTTAGATGTTAATGATGCGCATCGTTAGATGTTAATGATGCGCATCGTTAGACCATGCAGATTTTATATAAGCTATATCACTGAAAATCAGCAAATTACGTTCCAATTTCAAGACAGTAATTTTCCGTCAGATGGACTCCCACTTAAAATTTCAAGAGATTTTTCTCAATTCCTGCTCATACTGTACTGCATTCTCAAAGCAGATGGCCTGCATTCCGAATTTTCGGGCTGCTTCTACATTTTCCATTCTGTCGTCTGCAAAAAGGCATTCTTCTGGCAGAAGAGAATACTTCTGGCAAAGGCGCTCGTAAATCGCCTGGTCTGGCTTGATGATCTTTTCCTCAGACGAAATGACCTGCCCTTCCAATAGTTGGAAAATCGGATATTGCGCCATAGTCTCGTGACACTTGGTACACCAGTTGGAAAGACCATAAAGATGATAACCTTCTGACTTCAATTGAGCCAGCAGGTCTCGCATCCCCTCCTTTTCGCCACGCACAAATTCATTGAAGCGCTGGGCTACCACCGCTATCTCTTCCTTATATTGCGGCATGATCTGCTGCATTTTGCAGAAAGTGTCCTCAAAAGAGTCTCCCCGATCCATATTCTCATTCCACTTACCGTCTATCAGAAGATGATAGAATTCTTCTGCCTGTTCATGGGTCTTGAATATCTGGTCAAGAGTTTCAAAGTATTCGTAATCTACGAGCACTTTGCCGAAATCAAAAATCAAATTCTTTATCATAATCAATCTTGAATAAAAAAAGGGCGATTTCTTACCCAAATCCCTGTTTTCGAATGAGATTTGGGTAAAGAACCGCCTTCTTATTTCAGTATAACTTCATCTTTTCTCACTTCATATTCCAAACCTGGAACCAAGTTTTTCAAGACAGTCATGGCACCCGAAAGGGTTTCTCCACGGTTGAAATGAACTGTAACCTTCGTGTTCTTATAACGCTGCGAACGGAAGGAGAATTTTACTCCGTATGCATCGCCCATTATCTGAGCAGCTTCTGCGAGAGTTACATCATTGAGATCTATCTGCTTGTTTCTCCAGCCCAGACCATTATCCCCCTTAGATACCTGGCGGAGATTTACCGACTTGGTCTTTACATTATAAACCAGCTGGTCGTCTGGATTCATACTATATACCTTGTCCTCACCTACAATTCTGAGTTCTATCTTACCCGTTTTGAGCGTAGTAGTAACTTCCTCGTCGGTAGTATAAGAAGAAACCGAGAATGAAGTACCCAAATCAGTAATCTCAAAGTGAGGTGTGCTGACATGGAACGGATGCTTGTCATCATGCTTGATGTCGAAGAAAGCCTCACCAGCCAAGAACACCTTTCGCTCCTTGCCTTCAAAAGAAGTAGGATAAAGGAGCACAGAACCCTGACTGAGTTTCACCTTCGTTCCATCAGCCAAAGCCAATGTTTTAGATTCACCTTTTATAGTATGTTCCTGCATCATCGCTATAGCCTGTGATGCTTTCAGCTCATTACGCATCTGAACATAGATCTTGCCGAAGACGACAAGCATAACCAGCGGAATGACAAGAGCAGCCACTCTTTGCCAAGTGAAGATTTGGACCGTTTTACCCTTACTACTATCAATGTCTTTCCTGAAAAGCCGTTTATAAGCAGTTGAGATTTCCTCTTCGTCCATATATGCAGAGTCAGCCTTATCCCACAAAGTACGCAAGGCCTCATCTTCCTCCTTCTCATCTTTCGAATCCGATAATCTCTGTAAGACCCTTTCCTTTATTTCGTCTGATACGACATGTTCTGAATAATAATCTATGATATCCTTAATCTTTGTTGCCATATTTTTACCTGTAATTTCTTTTTAAGACATTTTTCAAAGATGTTACACCCAATGCAATCGCAATAAAATCATCAAATATAAGGCTTTTTTAATTTCTTTAAGAGCTAAGTTGAGATGATTTTCTACGGTTTTCTTCTGCACCCCCAACTGTTGGGCTATCTCTTCGTTCTTGAGATGCTGCTCCCGGCTCATGCGGTAGATGGTCTGTCGCTGCTGGGGCATGTTCTCCACAATCATGTCGATAAGCAGTTGGGTATCCTTGGCCACGACTTCCTCATGCGGCGAGGCGATGTTGGCACATTGGTCGGGCAAGGAATCGATGTCTATCGGAATCACTCGCTTGGTGGAAATATAATTGATAACGGTATATTTCGCCAATATAAACAGGTAAGAATCGAAGTCTTTGATTTCTGCGAATTTCTGGCGCTTCTTCCAAATTTTCTCAAAGATAATCTGGCACACGTCGTCGGCATCATCCATGTTTTTCAGCAACATGGAGACGAAGCGATGAACTTTAGGATAAAACTTGCGGAACATGATGCCGTAAGCTTTTTCATCGCCCTGAGACATGAGTAATATTACTTCTTTTTCGATTTCCATTTAAACAGGTTTTCTTTGTTTTTTGTAATGCACGGCATGATATTGGAGGGCATTACATGAATTAAGCAATTGCAAAGATAATACAAATAAACGAATTCTCCTTCTTTTTTGATAAGAAAATTGCGTTACAATTGAAAAATGGCATGATAGCAAGGACGGCTACACCAACGTGCTCCAGCTGACCATTGGTTATAAATTCAAGTTGTAAGATATAGAATACTCTTATACATAAACTTTTATACTCATAAATCCCAAGCCGGCTTTTCTGCTGACTTGGGATTTGCTTTTCCGAAAATCCGTGATTATCCGTGATGTAATCTTAATCGTTATCTTAATAATCCGTGATATATCCTTTCGTAAACATATCGTAGGACAGAGCTTCCAGTTCGGCAAGCGTCATGTGCTCTACGGCATGTTCTATCTTGCGAATCAGTTCATCTCTCTTGAAATCGTCGTTATCGCTCAGGCGCGATGTAAATCTATTGCTCATCGATTTTTAATGTTAAATGTTGAGTGTTGAGTGTTGAATGTTGAGTGTTAAATGCTTAGCCGTTCATAGGTGTCGATGACATTGCCATCATATTCCTCATGGGTGAGCAGACGGACATCGTGAGGAAGGCGAGGAGCCTCGGTTCCTTTTTCCACACACTTCCCAACTGCTGTTTCCACCCTGATTTCATCCCAAAGTCCTGCATCAAGGAAAGCCTGATGAGTGATGGCGCCTCCCTCCACTATCAGAGATTGCACCTTATTAATATATAGGTAGTCCATCATCTGATTCAGCACGCCGGTCTTTCCCTGAGAGAAATCCAAGCCCTCGAAGCAAGGGTGATTTCTATCGATGACCAGTCGCAGAGGGTCCTTACCGATCCAGTCACGCACATTCAACTGACTATGGTCGCGCTCATCGGTGATTCTACCTACCAGGATGGCATCGTTCTCGGCACGCAGTTTGTGGGAAAGCATCTTGGTAAAAGGAGAGGAAATAGCCATTCCCTTACCCCCGTCATCGAGAAAACCGTTGACTGTCTGCGCCCATTTCAAAATCACGTAAGGGCGCTTATGGGTATTATAAGTGATGAAGCGCTTGTTGAGTTCGAGACATTCCTTCTCCAGCACGCCCACCGTCACTTCGATGCCAGCCTCGCGGATTTTCTGAATGCCGCGTCCCTGCACCTTGGCAAACGGATCTACACAACCGCAGACGCATCTTTTCACTCCTTTCTTTACCACAAGGTCGGCACAAGGAGGTGTCTTGCCGTAATGCGAACAGGGTTCGAGACTCACGTAAATAGTGGCTTCATGCAGCAGCGGCTCATCCTCCGGTCTGACAGAGGCAAAGGCATTCACCTCAGCATGTCCCTCGCCGCAGCGCACATGATAACCCTCGCCGATAATTCTTCCGTCAGCACTCACAATGACGGCCCCCACCATCGGATTGGGTTTCGCATTCTGCCTTCCGTTCTTCGCCAACTGCAGGCAGCGGCGCATAAACATTTCATCTATCTCCTGCTGAGAGAGTGGCTCTCCCGTCCAAGGATCCTGAAAAGAGACTGCTTTCTGCCCCTTATCTGCATTCTGCTCTATATTTCTTTTTTGCTCCATATCTAATTTTTTCTTCCCTTTTGATCTTATTCTCAATAAAATTATGTACTTTTGCCAGTGAATTCAATGAAAGTCAAACAAGGCTCATTAAAATGAAAACTTATCAACAACTTTGGCAATCCCTCACTCCACTCTATGAGACTGGCGAAGCGCAAGCTATCGTCCGCACCGTGCTCGACGTGAAATACGGAATGACTTTGACCGACATAATCTGCGGCAAAGTTAATGAATTATCTGCAGATGAAGAAAGAAATCTGGAAGAAATTGTAGAAAGACTGCAAAATGGCGAACCGGTACAGTATGTGCTGGGCAAAGCCGACTTTGCCGGAAGAACCTTCCATGTAGAGCCGGGCGTGCTGATTCCGAGACCCGAAACGGCGGAACTCTGTGAATGGATGGTGGAATCAGCCTCTCCTCAACCAAGAATCATGGACCTCTGTACAGGCTCTGGCTGCATTGCCATTACCCTGAGTCTTGAGATTCCAAATTCGGAAGTATTAGGAATAGACATTTCCGACTGCGCCTGCAGAATTGCCACAGAGAATGCCAAGTTGTTGTCTTCTAAAGCATGCTTTGAGAAGATGGATGTCTTTAAACTGCTTGAAAGGTATAGGAAAGAGCCAAAGGATTCTCCCGAAGTGGATATGATCGTGAGCAATCCTCCTTATATCTGCGAGAAAGAAAAGATAGACATGGCAAAGAATGTTTTGGATTACGAACCAGGCATCGCCCTCTTCGTTCCCGACGAAGATCCTCTGAAGTTCTATCGGGCCATCGCCGAGATTGCTTCCATCAGACTATGCTGTGGGGGATTTCTCTATTTCGAAATCAATCCTATCTACGAAAAGGAAACAAGGGAAATGCTCGAAGGCTTCGATTTCAAGGATATTGAGACGAAGGAGGATTCTTTCGGGAAAAAGAGAATGATGCGAGCTGCTAAAAAATAAGAAACAATATGGAATATGACAATTATAAACCGCGTCGTGCGAAGAAGCCGATGACTGAGCAACAGGCACTCCTGAAGCTTACGACTCTCTGCACCCAGTCGGAGCACTGTTCGCAGGAAATGCTCGACAAAATGAAGAAATGGGAACTGCCCGAGGATGCTATCGCCCGCAATATGGAGTTCCTCATCCAGAAGAAATTCGTGGATGATGAGCGCTTTGCCCGCTTCTTTATCAACGATAAAATCAAATATAATAAATGGGGACGGCGCAAGGTGGAACAGGCTCTCTGGCTGAAACATATCTCCAGGGAAATCTCCGACCCTATCTTTGCAGAAATTGAGGACGAACTCTATATGGAGACGCTTCTGCCCCTGATGAGAAACAAGTATAAGACCATCAAGGCGAAAAACGACTACGAGCGCTCCATGAAACTCATCCGCTTTGCCTTAGGCAGAGGTTTCAGCATGGATATTATCCGCAAATGCATTGACAAAATGGGAGTAGAAGACGTGGAATTTTAATACGATTACATATATGCGACTCAGTATCTTAGCAAAAATCATAGACATGCTTTCCCCCCGCTACTGTCCGGTTTGCGGAAACCGGCTCAATGGCGAGGAGGAAAGCATTTGTGTTTCATGCAATCTGTTCCTGCCCAGAACCGATACTTGGAAAGACCCCTATCACAATGAGATGGCGAAGATGTTCTGGCATCGTATTCCCATCGAGAAAGCCTGCGCCCTCTTCTATTACAAGGGCCATGCCTTCACCAGCAACATTCTCTATCAACTGAAATACAGTCACCGCCCGGAAGTTGCCACAGACTTGGGAATACTTCTGGCACAGGAAGGAATGAAAGTGCACTTCTTCGACGACATTGACGGCATCATTCCCATTCCGCTTGCACCCCACCGCCAACGGCAGAGAGGCTACAACCAGAGCGAGGAAATCGCTAAGGGAATCGCACAGGTGACCCACCTCCCCATCTACACAGATATCGTGAGAAGAAACGTCTTCAAGGAAAGTCAGACCCAAAAAGACCGCTGGAGAAGAAACGAGAACGTGAAAGAAGCCTTTGAACTCTACCCTTCCTACCGCCCCGACCAAGAGAAAGGGGAAAACAAAAGCGGCTCCATCGCTGGCAGACATTTCCTGATAGTAGATGATGTCTGTACTACGGGAGCCACTATCTGTGCATGTTGCCAGACGCTTATGCAAGCCAGCAACATGAAATTCAGCGTTTTATCTATCGGATTAGCTGGAGAATAACTTTCCTAACTTTTACAGTACCATCTTCACCGATTTCGTTTGAATTAATTCGTGGCAAATATACACCATTTCTACGATATATGCAACAAATTAAAGACTTTTAACCTTACCAAGGTCTCACTTTAGCAAAAAGAAATGTACCTTTGCAGCATAATAATATTAAATCCTTTAAGATTATGGACAAACTGAAGAAAGAATTTGCATCAAAGTTATTGAAAGTAAAGGCTATCAAGTTGCAGCCTAACGATCCATTTACATGGGCTTCTGGCTGGAAGTCTCCTTTCTATTGTGACAACCGTAAGACTCTGTCTTTCCCAGAGTTGCGCAACTATGTGAAGCTCGAATTGGTACACGCCATCCTTGAGCAGTTCCCAGAGGCTGACGCCGTAGCCGGTGTTGCCACAGGAGCCATCGCACAGGGTGCATTGGTAGCTGATGAGCTGAACCTGCCTTTCGTATATGTACGTTCTAAACCAAAGGATCACGGTATGCAGAACCTCATCGAGGGTGAGTTGGATCCTTCAGCTAAGGTTGTTGTAGTAGAAGACCTGATTTCTACTGGTGGCAGTTCTCTCAAGGCCGTAGAGGCTCTCCGCAAGAACGGTAATGAGATTGTGGGCATGGTAGCCAGCTACACCTATGGTTTCCCTGTAGCAGAGAAGGCATTTGCTGATGCCAATGTCAAGCTCGTTACACTCACCGACTATGAGCACGTAGTGGCAGAGGCTCTCGAGACTGGTTACATCAAGCAGGAAGACGTAGAGTTGCTCCACGAGTGGCGCAAGGATCCAGCCAACTGGAAGAAGTAATACCTGTCTCTACATAGGCATTTACAAGAAATATGAGTACAAGTACATTCGAAAGTAATATCAAACAGATTCCTCATAAGCAGGAATCTGTTTTCAATACATTGAGCGACCTCAACAACCTGCAGCGCCTGAAGGATAAGTTTGAACAGGTGAAAGACCAGATTCCAGCCGACAAGCGTGAGCAGATGGACAAGATCAAGGACCTCAAGTTTGATACTGACAGCATCTCCATCACCGCCCCTATGGTGGGTGAAATCAAGATGCGCATCATCGACCGTGAGTTCCCTAAGACCATCAAGTTTGAGACCGAAAACAGTCCTGTACCGTTCAACTTCTGGATTCAGTTGCTCCCTACGGGCGAGTATTCCTGCAAGATGAAGCTGACCATCAAGGCAGAACTCAATATGTTTATCAAGGGAATGGTGAAGAAACCGCTGACTGAAGGCATCGAGAAGATAGCTGATGCTTTGGCGATGATTCCATACGAGGATTAATCCGAAGCCTCCCCCTTTCATTCAAAAATTCAAAAGAAAATGGCACATAAACTTTGGGAAAAGAACTTTGAAGTAAACAAGGAAATCGAACGTTTCACCGTAGGCCGCGACCGCGAGTTGGACCTCTACCTCGCCAAGTATGACGTACTGGGCAGTATGGCTCATATCACCATGCTGGAGAGTATCGGACTGCTGGAGAAATCTGAACTGGACCAGCTCTTAGCTGAGCTCAAACAGATTTATGCCATCGCCGACAAGGGCGAATTTGTGATAGAAGACGGTGTGGAAGACGTACATTCCCAGGTTGAACTGATGCTCACCCAGAAGTTGGGCGAGATGGGCAAGAAGATTCATTCCGGCCGTTCACGCAACGATCAGGTACTCGTGGATCTGAAGCTCTTTACCCGCCACGAACTCAAGGAGATTGTAGATTCTGTCAAGATTCTCTTCGACGAACTTATCCAGAAGAGCAACCAGTACAAGGATGTACTGATGCCGGGTTACACCCATCTCCAAGTAGCCATGCCTTCCTCTTTCGGCCTCTGGTTTGGTGCTTATGCAGAAGGACTTGCCGACGACATGCTTTTCCTGCAGGCAGCCTACCGCATGACCAACCGCAATCCGCTCGGAAGTGCAGCCGGCTATGGCAGCAGTTTCCCGCTCAACCGCACCATGACTACCCAGTTGCTCGGTTTCGACAGTATGGACTATAATGTGGTCTATGCACAGATGGGTCGTGGCAAGATGGAGCGCAATGTGGCTTTTGCCATGGCTACCGTGGCAGGAACACTGGCCAAGATGGCTTTCGACGCCTGCATGTTCAACTGTCAGAACTTCGGCTTCGTCAAGTTGCCTAAGGAGTGCACCACGGGTTCCAGCATCATGCCTCACAAGAAGAATCCAGATGTATTCGAACTGATTCGTGCCAAGAGCAATAAGCTCCAGAGCCTTCCACAGCAGGTGATGCTCATCATGAACAACCTGCCAGTAGGCTATTTCCGTGATCTTCAGATCATCAAGGAAGTATTTCTTCCTGCCTTCGGTGAGCTGAAAGACTGCCTGCAGATGGCAGCC
>USJD01000096.1 GCA_900554835.1 uncultured Prevotella sp.
CAACCTGCCAGCAATAGGCTTGACACGTTACACAGTAACGATTGCAAGGGCCGAGTCACAGTAAATTCTTTTATTTATTGAATATCAGCGAGTTGAGTATTTTAAAGAATGTGACTGCTAACGATTTAGAAACGAGCTATATTCTTTTTCTTTCACAACTTTGCAATATACAAAGAACGCTTTGATTTCGAGTGCAAAGATAAATCTAATTTCTGAAAAAACTATAAGTTTGCTTTCTTTTTGCAGTTTTTTAAGAATTGAGATAGCATACTATTTCTGTATTCTTTTACCATTTTAAACAGTGAAGTATATTCATTTATTTGCTAAAATATCATAACTTTTAGAGGTAAACTTATTGAAATTGGAATAAAATGTGTACCTTTGCATATCGAAATACATTAAATATGGCAAATCGTGAATTGAACAGACTGAAAGTTGTGCTGGCAGAGAAAAAACGGACTAATCGTTGGTTGGCAGAACAACTTGGAAAAGACCAAACTACCATATCAAAATGGTGTACCAATTCAAGTCAGCCAGACTTGGCAAGTCTGATGATGACAGCAAAAGTGTTAAATGTTGAACTGACCGACTTAGTGCGGTTTGAAGAATTTAAAAATGATGGAACAGAATAAGAAAGAATTGCTCTTTGAGCAGATAAATAAAATTAGTGAGGTTATTTCAACCCTCTCGGAAAACTTCTCGCAAGAGGATGTCGCTGATGAAATCAACTTTTTGTCGGTGGTGAGAGATAATTTAAAAGATTGGGCTGAAAAATAACAATGGCGGAACATAAAAATATACAGAATACGCAAGCTAATTTAGACTTGCAAGGTGAGTCGTGGGTGGATAGAGAGTTTTCTTATCCAAACAGGGCTATTCGCCTTGCAACATCTTTTAGTGGTATAGGAGCAATAGAATATGCATTCAAAAGATTGAATCTGAATGTCGAGATTATTTTTGCTGGGGATATTGATGCAAATTGCAAAAAGGCATATTTCGCAAATTATAAAATCTCGGAAGAACAATGGCACACTGATATACATAATTTAGATGCAAGATCATACAAAGGCAAAATAGACCTGTTTGTTGGTGGAGCACCTTGCCAAGCATTCTCTATTGTCGGAGAGCAACGAGGATTTGAAGATACAAGAGGAACGCTGTTTAGGGAATTTGCAAGAGTCGTAAAAGAATGTCAGCCTAAGGTCTTCATCTTTGAAAATGTGCAGGGGTTGTTTAAGCATGACCAAGGTCGCACATGGGAGGTAATATACAATACATTCAAGGACTATTGCGGATATGACGTGCATTACCAACTTCTAAATGCAAGGGACTATGGCATTCCGCAGACAAGAGAACGTTTATATTGTGTCGGCTTTAAGAAAAAGACAAAATTCAAATACCCAGCTCCAATTCCTCTCAAGTATAAGATGTATGATTTCTTGGAGGATTACACAAACAGCGAATATTTCGAGGAAAATAAAGGCGTGAAAGTTTTGTCTTCAAATGAAGAACATCGTCAAGCTATAATTGATGGTTCTGCATCAGAGAAATTTAATGATTTCATTTTTCCTGTGAGGGAAATTGATGATAAATATTATCTTTCAGAGAAAGTTGCGAAGTATGTATTGTGTCCTGGTACAAAAAACTTTAAGACACCTATAAAGACGGATTTAGACATTGCTCGTCCATTGTTACAGTCTATGCACAAAATGCATCGTGCAGGAGTTGACAACTATGTTACATATAATAAAGATAAAGGTATTAATGGCTTGAGAAAACTTACTCCAAGAGAATGCCTACGTCTTATGGGGTTCAAGGATGATTTCAAAATAGCTGTAAGTAATACATCTGCATATATGGAAGCTGGGAATAGCATTGTTGTTGATGTTCTAATTGCTTTACTGAAACAGATAGATATAACGAAATATGGAATAGAAAATGAATAATAAATATTCTGACATACAAAATACATATGCCAATATTGATTCAAAAACGGATTGGCGGCTTCAGAAGTTCTCTCACCCCGAGAGAACTATAAGGCTTGCTACGTCATTTAGTGGTATTGGTGCCATAGAACATTCCATGCACCGCTTAGGTCTTAAATGTCAAATACAGTTTGCTGGAGACATTGATGCAAATTGCAAAAAAGCATATTTCGCAAATTATCCAATATCTGAAGAACAATGGCATACCGACGTACACGATTTCGATGCAAAGCCATACAAAGGCAAAGTGGATTTATTTGTGGGTGGAGCCCCGTGCCAAGCGTTTTCGTTACGTGGAAAGCATGGAGGGTTTGAAGATACACGAGGTACCTTATTTCGTGAATTTGCCCGTATAGTTATAGAGTGCCAACCTAAAGTGTTTATCTTTGAAAATGTAAAAGGAATGCTTAGTCATGACAAGGGTAAAACATGGAAGATTATAAAAGAAACTTTTGAGAACGATTGCGATTATGATGTATACTATCAAGTCTTAAATGGCAAAGATTATGGTGTACCACAAAGTCGTGAACGCATCTATTGTATTGGATTTAAAAGAGAGACAGATTTCAAATATCCTGCACCAATACCTTTGGTGAAAACAGTGTATGATTATCTTCAGAAGCAATTCGAGAAAAAGTATTTACTTAGACAAAAGGGAGTAAACTTTATAACAAGAAGTATAAATTATCAAAAAAGTTACACCCAAATTAATGGTGATATTCTCTTGTGCCAAAAAAGAAATCAACAGTTTAATTGGCATGGCGATTTTGTCTTTCATCCTAAAATGATAGATGATGTCAATACCCCTCAAACAGACGAGCATCTGTTTGCATTGAAAGATTATGAAGAAAGCTATTTCAAAGCGAATCATTCTGAAAGATATGCAATAAGACCATGTGGAGAAGATTGCGAAATCATGGAAAAAGTTGACACTTCCATGATAGATAGTCAATATGGTAGATTTCGCAAACTAACCCCACGTGAATGTCTCCGTCTTATGGGATTTGATGATACTTTCAAAATTGTTTGTTCTGATACAGAAACTTACAAACAAGCAGGCAATAGTATAATCGTTGATGTACTAATGGCATTAATGAAGCAAATTGATATAACAAAATACGGACATAATGGCTGATGTAATATGTAGGTGGCGAAATGCCACACCAAAAACAGTTTGTGAGTTTGTACAGCAGCTACCTCACGAACAAATGAGCGCAGAAGATTTCAGACTTCGCATGGGGAATGATTTCTTCCGCACCGCTTATCAATTGGCGTGTCAGTTAGGATTATATCTTGAAGACCAAGATAAATATACTCCTCGGTTTACACATTCTATTACGGAAGATGAAGCCAGGGAATATTTGGAGCATTGGATACAATGTTATTATGCTCCAAATCCATTTACCAAAAGTCTAAAAGGTTTGTCTGAGCCAGTTTTCGTTGTTGAAGAACTTGTAAAATATTTAGAGCAACATAATTCTTCGGCAAATTTAAAGGAAGCGCTGACTTATATTTTTCATGACCCTATGGGGAATATGGACATCATGACAAATGCACTTAACAATTATTCTAAAGTTATAGTTGTCAAGGATGGATATGCAAAATTAGAAACAAATTATAAAGATTATATGAGACAAATGCCTAACAGGAATGACAAGGAGGCTTTCTTTAAGAATTTTGATACAAAACAAAAGGATCAAAAGGTGGTTGACAATAGTGCGATATACAAATATCGTCCCTACATCACTGCAATCAAGTCCAAACCATTTCTTTTGCTTGCTGGTATCTCTGGCACAGGCAAAAGCCGAATTGTTCGAGAGTTGGCAAGAGCCTGTTGGGATGAAGGCTCGGATGACTATAGGGCACAAAAGCCAAAGAACTTCCAAATGGTGCAGGTGAAGCCTAATTGGCATGACTCAAGTGACTTGATAGGATATGTAAGCCGAGTCAGTGGAAAGACTGAATTTGTGGCAGGAGAGTTTTTGAAATTCATTGCCAAAGCATGGGAAGACACCGAAACTCCATACTTCTTGTGTTTGGACGAAATGAACCTTGCACCTGTTGAGCAGTATTTTGCCGAATATCTGAGTGTGATAGAATCTCGCAAGAGTCATGAGGATGGTATCGTTACAACCGACCCTATATTAGAAAAGGCTGACGAAGAGTGGTACTTCAACTTGACAGCATCGCTGACTTCTAACGAGGACATTCGCAAACAATTCAATGAGGAAGGTATCTGCATCCCTCAAAACCTCATAGTTGTGGGTACGGTGAATATGGATGAAACAACCTTCTCATTCTCTCGCAAGGTGCTTGACCGTGCCATGACCATCGAGATGAACGAAGTGGATTTGCATGGCGGCTTGACGGAACGCAATGAGCAAATAGGCAAGCTCGGCAAGGCGGAACTTATAGGCTATGCCGTTGAAGGTGTGGATGTATATGGTGCAAACAAGGATGTTTGTGAAACTGTGCTGACTTACCTTGATGCTGTTAATACTGTGCTTGAAGGTACACCATTCAAAGTAGCCTATCGCACACGCAATGAGTTCATGCTTTACGTTGTTAACAATTTGCCTTACAGTAAGGGAGAAAACGAAGAAGAACTGTCACAAGGATATGTAGTGGCTCGTGCGCTGGACGAGATTACAAGCATGAAGGTGTTGTCACGCATTGAAGGTGATGACACAAAAGTAAGCGATAAGTTTCTTGACAGTTTAAGCAAGGCTATTGAAGAAGGGCTGAAGGCAGTATCGGGAGATGATCATACCGTAAAGTCCATATCATTGGCAAAATTGAAGGAGATGAAGGGTAAACTTGTTTCGGGTTACACAAGTTTTTGGAGCTAAAAGTAGGAATATAGATGGAACTATTGACAATTGAACATAAGGATTTCACGATGATTGTCGAATGTACAAAGTTCGATGGCATTTGGAACAAGGCCAAGAGTAATGTTGGCGAGGACAAGCTCTACTCCACTTACTCTTGGTCAGAAGGAGTCGTGTCTGTAAAGCGGGCATTGGATGCCGACCATGAGACAGACATCGAGCAAGGCGTTCCTGCTCCTGCCACATTCTTCGACAATGCTGACTATCCAATATGGATTGAGTTCAAGGACTATGTGAAAGACGCTCAGTTTGGTTCCATCCTGCAAAATGACAACGACCGCTTCACCTTCCGTCGGCATATCTTGGCTGGCTTCATCAACTACAAGAATGAGATAGGACGAAGCGAGATACAGATAATATACAAGGTAGACAAAGAAACAAGGACTTTCCGTTTCGGTTTTGAAGTCCTGAGTACAAAGCTCGACTATCATGAGCATTGGCGTGCCATCGTGGAAGACATTGAGCGAGAATACCGCATGCTGTCGTTGGACTACATGCGTCGCACGTTTCATGGCTTCTCGCCCGACCAAAACGGTGAACATCCCGACATCGTTTGGTGGAGCGTGTTTGAGGGAGAGCAACAGAAATTCATAAAAGCTTGCAAAAGTATCATAGACCGCCCTCGCCATAGACTTCATGGTGAGGAGGTATATCTGAGAGCCGACAAACTGAAGCAGACTTCCCATAACATTGAGAACAAACTGGCAGAACATCGTGTGGAATCAGCTTACCTCTATCGTGTTGAGCAGCAAATACAATCGAACGACACGCAAGAAAACCGCTTTCTGAAATTTGCACTTCATCAAATAAGCAAGCGGTATGAGGAACTGCGACAGCGTATTGAGGCGATAAAAACAGCATCTGACACGTTGAAGACTACAATGCTCTCCACTTCAGAAACTTTGAAGCGTTTGCAACACCATCCTTTTTTCCGAACCATAGGAAAATTCAAAGGGATGAGCCAAGAGAGTATGGTGTTGCAAAAGGCAACAGGATATAGCCAAGTGTATCGTACATGGAACTTGCTTAGAAGAGCTTATTCTTTGAATGATGGCTTGTATCGTTTACAAACAAAAGACATTGCAACCCTCTATGAGATATGGTGCTTTATAGAAGTGAGCCATATTGTCAAGGAACAGTTACACTTGGAGGATGACGATGTAGAGCAACGCAACCGCATGGAAATGAATGGTGTATTCTCATGGGAGCTTGGCAAAGGAGAACATTCTCGCATATTGTTCCGTAAGGATGGTGTGGAATTGGCAGAACTTGTCTATAACCCAAAGAATGTTGACAAAGAGAATGATAATGTCGGCATGAAAGACTTAGTCGTGCCAACCGTACCGCAGAAACCCGATATTGTGTTACAGCTCACAAAGAACGATTTGCAGCAAGGCATGAAAATGACCTATCTGTTTGATGCGAAATACCGCATAGACGGCAGGGACAAAGGTGTGGATGTGCCGCCAGAGGAGGCTATCAATCAAATGCACCGCTATCGTGATGCCATATATTACAAGGACTATGATGCAAACACCTTGAAAAAAGAAGTCATTGGTGGTTACATTCTCTTCCCTGGTGACGGCGAGCCAAACGATGTGGCAGTATCGAAGTTCTACAAGACCATCAACGAAGTGAATATCGGTGCGTTCCCTCTTCGTCCTAAGGACGTGGAGAACAGAAAACTCTTAGAAAAGTTCATAGAAGAACTCATACACACTAAGTCGTACGAGACCATAGCACATGTTATTCCGCAAAAAGGAGCGTATGTAGAGGTCGGCAATCGTGTACTCATAGGGTTAGTAAAAGAGGATAATAGGCAATATCAAGCATTTAAGGATGGAACGGCAATCTTATATTATACGGGTAAGCAGTTTCCAACAACCATTGCCTTACAAGACCTCCACTTCTTCATGCCATACATCAAAGGGCAGGGAGTGCGTGATGTGTATGAAATTACCAAGGTGCGGACAATTACAGGCAAAGAGGCAAAACAAACAGATGAAGAAGATGCTGACAGCAAGGCACTTCGTTTGGCTTTTGAACTGAGGTTTGTTCGCAAGCAATATGTAAATCCTCAACCGATTAATACAACAAAGATGATTGGTTATACGTTTATTGATACGACTTTTGATAAGTTGGAGGAATGTATAGTAGGAATAAATTAAAATAAAGGCAATATGATTTTATCAGAAAAAACTTTACAGGAATTAAGAGATATGATTAATGAGAAGACCACTTATAGGAGTGGTCCAACATTAGTATGCCTATTCAATAAATATGGTTTTCATGACACTTATGGATATGGGGGCGGATTCCCTTCTCGTTGGATATATACAGATGATAAACTTAAAAGAATAAATGGTTCTCCCGAATTAGATAAAATTATAAAAGATGTCTTTTCACCTTCAAATTTTATTGGAAAATATAATGAATTAGGCACTTTAATCAAGGAGTTTAATCAATATTTGGCTTTTGACGGTTGGAAAATTTCTGTTATTGGCAAAGCTATAGAAATACACCATGTTGACGAAAGTGTCATCGTTGAAGAAATTAATAATCAATGTTGTAAGAATTGTTCACCAACAAAAGAAGCAGACTTTTTAAGTGTGGAATATTCTGATGTGTCAGCTGATTTTCTGCCTATAACAGAACATGTAAAGCCGATAATCGCAGCTCGACTTACAGAGATGAAATTATGTTTTGAGACAAAAGCATATCTTTCTTCTGTTATCATCTGTGGCAGTTTGTTGGAAGGTATTCTTCTTGGAGTTGCTTCCTATTTTCCAAAGGAATTTAATAGTTCAAGTTCTGCTCCTAAAAAGGATGGGAAAGTATTAGGCTTTCACAATTGGACTTTATCGCAATTTATAGATGTAGCTTTCAGCATAGGACTTTTGCATGAAGATGTTAAAGAATTTAGTCATGTTCTTAGGGATTTTAGAAATTATATTCATCCATACCAACAGATGAGTACAGGTTTTTATCCTGACGAGCATACAGCTAAAATTTGTATGCAAGTATTAAAAGCTGCAATTTGTCAAATCAAAAATAATATGACAAAATATCAATGAAGAAAATAATTTCACATACAAAAGTAAATTCGATGGTAGGAATGGCACCTATGGTTCTGTTTCTTTCATCATATATTCCGTTGTTCTTACTAATTGCTGTTAGACAAATTCTCTCAAATTCAGAATTTCTTATTTGGGGCGGATTGCATTTTGGAACCTTTATAAATTTTATGACCCACTTCGGTATGGCTACAGTATGCTTGTTTCTAACATGCTATGGTTTTTGGGGAACATATATCACTTTTAAAAATATTGACGAAAAGGTAGAGAATGGTAATATTGTAAAAATTATAGAAATATCAAGTATGAATGATGAACCTTTAGCATATGTAGCGACTTATATAGTTCCCATAATGTTTAATGATTATTCAAACCTTGCAGACAACATTACAATATTGTGTATTTTTTATGTGGTATATAAATTGTATGTTCGTTCAAAACTTATTTTAGTAAATCCAATCCTTAGTATGAAATATTCTATTTTTAACATAAAATATAAAGATGGAGATGTTTCACGACAGGGGATTCTTATATCAAGAGATAATTTTATTGAGGAAAATGATACAACCAAACTTTACAATGTAGGTTATCAACTTTATTATGGATATAAAAGATAAAAATATGACATTAGAAGATATATTAGAATTAATAAAATCTTCTGCAATAAAAGATTCTAAATTGTACTTCGTGACGAGAGGTGTTAAGCCTGGAGTTGCGAAGCGTAGTCGTTTAAGAGATAAATATTTGTTTAAGGT
Source organism: uncultured Prevotella sp. (assembly GCA_900554835.1). Classification (GTDB taxonomy): domain Bacteria; phylum Bacteroidota; class Bacteroidia; order Bacteroidales; family Bacteroidaceae; genus Prevotella. The sequence continues at coordinate 8,703 of USJD01000096.1, forward strand.
TTATCAAATAGATTGTAACAAAGAGGTTCAAGAAGCTCTTTATAGCACTTCTATAAACCAAATAGAAAAAATCATAAATAAAAATTTTGAAATGATTGACTATGATGTTCTGTCAGATGAAACGGAACATCTATTTACATACCCAATAAAGAACAAAGTTTTTTCTTTTTCAGATGTAGTAACTAATCAATTACAAAAAGTTACAGATAAAATTACGAGTATTGCAAATATTACTACAGATGAAGAAGAATTATGGGCTTATTGTCTCGAATTCTATTGTACTGATAGTAATAAAAAGATTTTTACTTTTCGTAAAATATTACCAAGTAAAGTTGGTATTGACGAAAAAGCTAAAAGTTGGTTGAAAACAAAATTCAACACTCAAAGTCAGCAGTTGACATTACTTAAAGAGGAAACTGTAAATTTGGATGAACAGATAGATTGCATTTTTGTTGATGAGACTTTTTATGTTGTTAAAAAAGCATACTTTGAACAAATCGTCGGTTTACAAGAGGAATATAAAGAAAAAGCTATAACTATTGTTGATGACATGATAAAAAGTGGTAGCTTTATCGGTGGAGAAAAATTACAGGCGTTAATTGAGAAGAAACCTTCTATTCATAAAAAATTGATTAAAGTTGAAAGAATTGGAGGATACAAAGAGTTAACTCCTGCTAAAATCAAATCAATGAAAAGGATTTGCAAAAAGTATGGAGATAATCTGCCAGATAAAGATGGTAAATTCCTTATTGAAAACGAGCATGATGTTGATGCAATATTAAAAGCTTTAGGGGATTATTATAAAAAAGGAGAAATTTCAAAGAAGCCTTACGGTACTTTTGCTGGTAAAGAATTGCAAGCAATAAAAGAATAACAATGGATATATGTGTATTGATTGGCGAAACAACAGCCTATGATAAGAAGCAACAACTCGAAGTCAAGCGACCTAAGAGCTGGCTAAAAAGTGTATCTGCCTTTGCCAATGGCGAAGGTGGAACATTGGTGTTTGGTATCAGTGATGATGACCAAGTGGTTGGACTTGCTGATGCAGAGAGTGATGCCGAAAGAATAAGCGAAGAGATAAAGACAAAACTTGACCCTATACCAACCGTCAACCTCGAATTTAAGGAGGTGGATGGCAAGAAACTTGTGCTTCTTCACGTTTACAAAGGACAAGAGACACCTTATTACTATATAGGCGATAAGCAACGCTTGGCATTTGTTAGAGTTGGCAATGAGTCTGTTGTTGCTGACCGACTTCAGCTAAAGAATCTTGTAATGAGAGGTGCAGGTCGCTCTTTTGATGCTATTCCTTCACCATATAAATTTGAGGATATGGCTTTCTCAAAGCTCAAATCAGTACACTTCAAACGGTTGAACCAATCGTTTGATGATAGTGATTTTGTATCATGGGGCATTGTAGATAACGATGGCAAACTCACCAATGCTGGTGCTCTATTGGCTGACGACTCCCCTATACGCCATTCTCGCATATTTTGTACTCGTTGGAATGGCTTAGACATGACAAGCGGTTTGGGCGAAGCCTTAGATGATGCAGAACTGGAGGGAAGCGTTATCGGACAATTACAAGATGCGGTCGCATTTGTTCGGAACAATTCACATCGAAGATGGTGGAAAGAGGCTGATTATCGAGAGGAACTGCCCGATTATCCTGAACGTGCTGTAACTGAGGTGATATGCAACGCCATCATTCACAGAGACTACATGGAGCTTGGTAGCGAAATACACATTGATATGTATGATGACCGCATGGAGGTATATTCTCCAGGCGGTATGTTTGATGGGCGATTGATACAACAACTCAACCCAATGACAGTACCTTCAAAACGTCGTAACCCTTTGCTCGCAGATTTCTTTCATCGTCTGAAGCTAATGGAGCGTAGAGGTAGTGGTATGAAGAAGATAATAGGTGAATATAAGCGTTTTGAGAATTTGGAGAATTATCATGCTCCAGAGTTCAATTCCAATGCTTCTGAATTCCATGTTACCCTGTGGAACCTCAACTATGGTATGGATGTCATAAAAGACAATCCACATGTCGTAAAAGCAACCGAAGATGTCATAAAAGATGTCGTAAAAGAGACAGGAGATGTTGTAAAAGCCAAAGCTAATGTCACAAAAGAATTCGTAAAGGCTCAACGACAAATCTATAAATTGATTTCACAAACACCTCAAATCAATGCCACGCAAATGTCTGAGAACATGGGCATTTCCCTGCGCCAAGTACAGCGATACCTTAAACAACTTTCAGACCTAAATTTGATTGTCAGAGAAGGAGGTCGCAAAAATGGTATTTGGAAAATCTTGGATGAAGAATATGAAGGCTTCTTCAAAAGAATATAGCTACGAATTAGCAGGTAACTTCTCCTTTTTGATAAGAGTTGTTACCTGCTATTGTATTATAAGAAAGTCATGATGACATCAATTTCTATTTTCTAATATGCGTTTTATATCTTTAGATTCTTCCAAAAGTTTAGTGGCTACGCTGTCTTTGTAAGCAGCCATTTCAACCATTTCGTAGTGGCGACGAATAGAATCCTCGTAAGCAGCAACACGATTTCTTACGTTGGTGATTACATCTTCATCTCGTTGCACAGAGAAGTTCTTTTCAATGTAGTGAATATTCGGGTCATCAGATGGAAGAACCATTCGCAAAGCACGGTATTTCAAATCTGCTTCCTCCCAATTTTTATGTGCTTGCCATTGGGTGAGATTGCCCCAAATTGAAAGGACAAGTGATAGAACCAAGCCTACAATGAAAAGAAGAACATACTTAGAAGTTGGCTCAAAGCGATAGGTAACAACTTTCTTTTGAGGAGTATTGCTTATTGTGTCAAGTCGCTCTTGCAGGTCTTTTGATGCTGCGCCTTGCTCTTGCTTCAACTGCTTAACAGCATCAGACAAGAGTTTGCTACGCTGTTCATTTTTGATTGTTTCCTTCTTTGTAAGCTCGATATAGACACATATTGCGTCTCTTAATCTTGTCAACTTTTCAATAGTTTCCTCTTCTTTTGCAGATACGGAAAGGATGGATTCTTCAAGTTTGCTTGTGTTAACACTTATAGGAGCAGGAGTTCTTCCTATCTCTGCATTCTTAGGTGGAGCTGAAAGTTCATCGACTTTCTGCTCTAATCTCTCAACTGTGCCATAGATGGCTTCCAACATTTCTTCTTTCATAGTTTTATTGTTGTTTGAATGTTTTGTAACTTGCATCAAAGGCTAAAGCCTCTTCTGCGTTTCTTCTTTTTCTTCTTGGATGATTCATCCTCTGGGAATGGCTCAAAAGTCTGTGCGTTGGAAGGAGCGAAAAGTCCAATGGAAGAAATACCGCCCCAAGGATCCTGACTGCTCTCCGACATGAATGGCATCTGCTCATTCTTGTGACAGCCCTGCTCATATTGCTGAGCAGATTTGGCTCTTGCTGATAAAAGGTTCTCCGTTCCCTCAAATCTCGCATTCAGTTTGCCAAAGCTATAGTCTCGGCTAATCTGTGTACCTTTGAAGCTATATCCATCCTTGCAGAAACGGATGCCTTGAACCTTGGTTTGCTCCTTGTCCTTATAGACAAGTTCCAAGCGAACACCTCGCTTTGCAAGTTCATTCTTGAACTTTTGCCAATTATCAGCGACTTTCAAGGCATCCTTGACAGCATTGTGAATTTCGTATTTGGCACGCTCAGCATTGCGCAATTTACGAGTATTAGTCTTGCTCTTATCCGTTCCGTAGGTCAGTCCATACTTGGATTTTAGAGCCTTGGTCACTTGCTCATTACGCCTGTAATCATTCCTGTCTGATATGAGTTTGCCCTCGTTATTGATGCGGTTGTACACGATATGACAATGTGGATTGTCCGTGTTGTGATGCCTTACGATGATGAATTGGGTATCGGTGATGCCCATCATCTGCATGTATTCAAGGGCTATCTTAGCCATGAACTCATCCGTCAAACGTGGCTTGTCCTCGGGTTTGAAGCTCAATGCAATGTGTCCCACAGGCTTCTTAATCCTTGGATTTAGCTGCCTCTGTAGCTCGAAACTTTGCG
>USJD01000097.1 GCA_900554835.1 uncultured Prevotella sp.
CTTTTTACCTTAAAGAAAACTAATACCTATTGAATGTAGATCGGCTGCCTGGGAAGGTAGCCGATCTTTAGTTATATGATAGCGCATGTATTCCTTCATATAATAATTCAGGAATTTAGCCGTTATTATTAATAAAGAAAAAGACAATGGAAAAGAAAGAAGAAATCATACTGTTGCCCAAGATATTCGACCCAAGGGGTAGCCTGACTGTGACGGAAGAGATGAAAAACATCCCTTTCCACATCCATCGCGTGGAATATCTATATGGCATCAGTCAGGGTAAAGTATTAGAAAAATACACAGAGAAAGAAGGCTATAAATTCTACGTAGCCCTCAGCGGCTCCTTTCGCATCACCATCCATGAAGATGATAATACGAAAAGAGATTATATGCTCAATCGACCTTATCAGGGACTACTCATCCAGGGTGACACCCACTACTCCATTCACGATTTCTCCAACGGAGTGGTCTGTCTGGAAATAGAATAAAAATAAATTCCGTGTCAGCCGATGAAAATAGGATTATCAGAACAACTGGGCCTTGAGACCAAGCGACAATCCGAAGACATCCCAGAATTCCGCCTTTCCTCCATTGCGATAGAAACGCATGAAGTAAATATCATTGGTGCCCAATTCATAGAAGAAGGTAAAACTCTTGATGAACTTACGCTTATTCTTCGGAATTTCCTTGGAGAAGCGCTCACCAATAAATATGTTCGGGCGAATACGGGTGGAAAACGGATAATAACCACTCTGATACTTCGTTGGCTGCTTCGTCCAGAAATCCTGTCCGATGACGGTATTGAAATACAATCCACACTCCAATGGTTCAAAAGCCCAACCCTTCTTTAAATCAATAGACCAAGGGATATAATTCTCCTTGAGCGTGATCGTCATTTTTGCGGAATGGGAACTGTACTTGGGAATAAAACCAAACAACAACTGTGTTTCCCATTGTCCACGCTTGCCATAATCCCATCCAACTCCGACGGAGAAAAGACCCATATTGCCACAAGTCTGTAATATCAACTGGGTAGGTATCAGTGTACCCCAGTTCTGGCGATAGCGATGAATACGCTTGTCATAACGGGTGGTATCAGGATGAGCATAAACAACCGACGCATCTACCGAATCAAGCATCTCTATCATTTCACAATTTTCTATCTTTTCAGACATTTCTGTCTTTCCAAAACAGCCTGTATTAATCCCGCATAACGCTACTGTCACCAATATGATCTGTTTAGAATTTAATAATCTCATAGCTGTAGTCTTTTGGGGTTATCTTAAATATATAATACTCTCGCTTCGGCGTGTTGCCTACCTGATAATACATGATGCCATCCTTGTAGATATCCGTCTGTTCCGTGTGATGCCCATGACCATACAGGCAGAACATCAGTTTCGGAAAGTTCTGGGTATAGTAATTGAATACCTTTGCTACATTATTATTAAACTGCTCTGTATAAGGAGCAGCGTGCATGCACACAACCGTCCGGTCAAACTCATCAGCCCGACTGGTCACTTCTTCCTCCATGTAATCGAAATTAGGAACTGCCATTGAATAATCATATTCGATGGCATTGGTATTGAGACAGACAAACTTGACACGTCCGGCGATAAAGCTGAAATCTGGATTACCAAACATCTTCTCATAGGCCTGGTTGCCCGTACCTAAGCAATCATGATTGCCCAAGAGTACGACAAAAGGCTTATTGAGTCGGAGTAATTTCTCGCGGGTCCATTCAAACTCTCGTGTAGAACCAAAGTCTGTAATATCGCCCCCATGAATTACAAAATCAATACTGTCGCGCTTGTTGATATCACCCACCAAATCAGACAAGTCGCTCAACCACTGATGCGAGTCGCTGATAAAAGCAAAACGGATGGTGTCCTGTGACTTAATGGCATTTTCTATCTTCGTGATCATCGTCGAATTTATCTGGGTCTGCCCTTTTACTCTCACATCATAAGGATGAATATCAAACACAGAATCGCAACCCGACAAAAGTACTAAAGAAAGTAATGCTACTGGTAAAAGATTCCTTCTTTTCATTCTTATCTATTTTATTTCTTACCTTTGTTATTTCATCTACTAAAACGATGCAAAGATACAAATAAAACTCGACTCTACAAAAAAGTTTTTAAGAAATTAGGGCAAATAGAACAGAATTATAGACAAATAAGAATATCTTCGTGGGGATTATTTTGTCCCACAGATTTCGCAGATGACGCAGATTTTTATTCATCGGATGACACGGAATTTATTCGGAGGTTTCCTGCGGAGGCGATTACTCACGGATTTTCGCAGAGGCGACCTGTTCGGTCGTTGCAGATACCCCCTGAAATAGGACAAAGAGATTCCATAAAAAATCTGTGGAAATCTGTGAAATCTGTGGGACAAAAAACTCCCACGAAAAAAATCTGCGTCATCTGCGAAATCTGCGTGACAAAAAACAATAGGGGGAACACTTTGTGCGCCAGCCATTGGCCAGCGGCCAAATTCCGCGAAAATCCGTGAGTAATCGCTTGAGCAAGAAATCTCCGAATAAATTCCGCGTCATCCGATGAATAAAAATCCCCCAAGAAAAACCTGTGAGACAAAAGAACAACGAGAAGAAGAACCAAGACGACTATTTCTTCTTGGCTCTCAAACGAATATAGAAATCGCGCAACTGTCCTGGCGCCACACCCAACTTTAAAAGTCGCTCCAAATCAGCATACGCTTCCTGTTTCCTCCCCAACTTAACGAGCAGGTCAACATGATTGATGAGATAATCCTGATTGGCACTATCCCGAACAATAGCCTGCGCATAATCATACTCCGCCAGCTCCAACTGTCCCTTTTCCTTTTCCATACCGCCACGGGCTGCATAAGCAATGGCACTATCCGGATACTGTTCGATCAGATTATTAATGCCATCATAAGCTTCCGTAAAATGCAGGTCTTTCTGATTGAGCAGAGCCAAACCCAACTGCGCTTGAAAATTGCCAGGCACAAGAACCAGAAGATTTTGGTAGTCAAGTCGGGCAAAATTGTATCTGTTCAATTTTTCATTGACAAAGGCACGGTAAAACAACCCAGCAATATTGGTAGAGTTTAAATACAAGACCTTATCCAGATCATCCTTCGCATAATTCCATTGTTCCAACTGGATATTCCATGCCGCTTTCTTCAATCGAAGATCGATACTATCGGGATGGTAAGCAAGAATATCCGTGGCATGAGCCAAAGAATCTCGCAAAGCCTGATTACTTTGCGCCAACACCGGCGAGGCACATACACCCATTGCCAAATATATGATTACTGAAAGTTTCTTCATCGTTATTATAATCTCTTTTCCTGCAAAAATACAACATTTCTCAGAAATGGGCAAATGCCACAACATATTTTATAGAAAAGAATACATCCTTGACAAAAGAAAAAGAAGAAGAGGGAGCGGATGAAAGAGAGAAGAAAAGAAAGAAAGAGAGAAGGAAAGAATGGAAGAACAAAAGAGAGAGAAGAATAAAAGAGGAAGAGAAAAGAGAAGAGAAGATAGTAAATGCAAAAAAAGCAACCTCAAATTGAGATTGCTTTTCTGCGGTGCGTACGAGACTCGAACTCGTGACCTCCTGCGTGACAGGCAGGCATTCTAACCAACTGAACTAACGCACCTTCAAGTAACAAATCTCATTAGCTTGAAGCTCATTTCTCATTTGCGAGTGCAAAGGTACTACATTTTTTTGATTCCACCAATTTTTTCGGCAACTTTTTTACAAGAATTTTTGAAAAAAAATCGCATCACTATACTTCTCGCCATCAAAAAGCCATGCATTCAATCTCGTAGTCTTTTGAAAATCAGAGAGTTCGAGCACTTTTATGCATTTTTCATTATATTCTGGCACAATCGCATAAATTTGATGCAAATGTATCACTTTTCTTCCATAATCCACTATTTTATCCAAAACTGCAGAAGCATACCCCCGTCCGCGATACTCCTTTCGGATGACCAAACCCAACTCTGCACGGCGATGAATAGGAGAAAAATCCATCAAATCGACCATACCTATCGTCTCACCAGATTCATTTTCTATCATCAACCGCACCTGCTTGTCTGCAAAAATATCGCCAGTTGCTGATGTAATATAGTCCAAAAGCATACTTTTGGAATAAGGAACATTGGTAACACCTACATTCCACAACCTGTCATCATTCTCAACTCCATACAAGAAATCCAAGTCTTCCGGCTCCATCGCCCGAAGCTTTATCTGAGTTTTTTTACTATTTTCCATGACTTTCTACACTTGTACACCTTATTTTATTACTTCTGCATCTGTAATCAGCACACCTGAATCCTGATGATAGAATCCCATTTTCCTTAAAGGAGAAGGAGCGACTGCAAAAACTTCGAGGATTTGTTCGTAATCAAATTCCGAAACATCGAAGACTACAATCTGCAGTTTCTTAGAATCAGTAATCTTCTCCAAGAAAGTTGCCGTTAGTTCATTCTTGCCGCAAGCTACAAATTCTGCCAGCAAACCTTTCCGGCGCACCAACTCTCCACATTTCTCATGCATCTCCTTGCTTCCTACAAACACATAGTTCGGTATCTTCCATTCATAAGTGATAAATCCTAAGCTCTTACGAGCCCTGTCAATCTGCATCTGGAAAAGTGCAAAGGTGGCTTTGGCATAAATGGCTGCTTTGATGGGTAAACTGATGAGCCACGACATACCGGAATAATGCTTTCTGAAGAAGATAAGCATCGCCTCATAGAACACATGCACATAGCGGAAACTCGACTTCTGGGTACTCTCCCCCTTATAATGCAAGATGGTAGAAGGAAGATAATAATTGTGATAACCTCCCTTCAGAATACGATAAGAAAGATCGATATCCTCGCCATACATGAAGAAGTCCTCGTCCAGATAACCCACCTCATCGATGGCTTTCTTTCGCAACAGACAAAAGGCTCCACTCACCACCTCTATCCTTCCTGGTTTACCCCAAGGAAGTGCGCTCATATAATAATGACCGAAACGGTGACTTTTCGGAAAACGGGCACACAGACCTACCATCTTGTAGAAAGCCACCATCGGAGCAGGCAACCCTCTCCTACTTTCCAGTGCCGACTTACCAGAAGCATCCAGCATGCGAACACCCAAAGAACCAGCATCTTCGTGAGCATCCATGAAGTCGATAGCCTCACGAATCGTAGATTCGCCTACCACCGTATCGGGATTGAGCAGCAACACATACTCTGCATGACTCTTGCGAATCGCCAAATTATTGGCTCTCGCAAAACCCAGATTATGCGGACTGTCTATCAGATTCACCCCAGGAAAACGTTTCGAAAGATAATCCACCGACCCGTCCTTGGAATGATTATCGACGACAAACACCTCCGACTCTATGCCCTGAAGTGCTCTCTGGAGAGATTCAAGACACTGTTGGAGATAGAATTTCACGTTATAGCTAACGATTACAACTGTAATTTTCACCTTATTATATATATAGGAAGAATAAATATGATCAATACGATGCCTGAAGGCAAATGTTATGCTGGAATATCTTCGGTTTCAGACACACATCTCGCCATGGATGGGTATATGAAGAAGACACACAGAAAAAGGATGATTGCCATATAGCCGAAAGCTGGCGACATCGTCTGGTAATACATGAAGGTATTGACCAACATCGGCAAGCACAGCATGTTGATGCGAGCTGTGCCCCAAGGTAAAAGAGCCGATCCTTTACCATTCACCAACTTGCGCTTGACAGCCTTGAAAGCAAACAACTTCAGAGCCAAAGGGATGACCGCAATGGTAAGAAACTCCATGATGACCTGCATCAAAAACACAAAATCACTACTGAAAAGCAGAGTGCCTGGCGCTAACATTTCTGTTTCGTAGAGCAAAACCATGAGAATGGCAGCCAATAATAATACCCAAAAGTTGATAAGTAATATGCGCTGGGAAAATTTCAAGTTCATTTTTTATCTATTTTCTTTGTTATAGAAACCTTATTTCTCTATTTTAGAGGTCTATTTTCTGCATTAAAAATACGATTCATCTGAAAGTGAGAAGGAGATAAAATTCTCTTATTGACCGAAAGGAGTACGATTGACTATCGAACGACCGAGCGTTACTTCATCCGTATATTCCAGTTCGTTTCCTACAGAAATTCCTCTCGCAATTACCGACAGCTTTACTGGATAATCTGCCAACTTGCGGGAAATGTAGAAGTTGGTGGTATCACCCTCCATTGTACTGCTCAAGGCAAGAATCACCTCTTCGACACCTCCATGAGCCACCCTCTCCACAAGTGAATCTATCTCAAGATCAGCCGGTCCGATACCATCCATTGGAGAAATAATTCCACCCAAGACATGATATAGTCCGTGAAACTGTTGGGTATTCTCTACAGCCATCACATCCTGAATGTTCTCCACCACACAAATAATGGAGGCATCCCGGCGGGGATCACTGCATATCGGACAAACTTCGGTATCGCTCACATTATGACATACACGACAATACTTTACCTCACGCTTGAGTTGAGAGACGGCACCCACAAACTGTTCCACCGACTCGTCGCTCTGGCGCAGGGTATGAAGAACAAGGCGCAAAGCTGTTTTGCGCCCTATTCCCGGCAGTTTAGCAAACTCGCTCACCGCCTTTTCCAAAAGTGCTGATGGATATTTCTGTATCATTACAGATAAACACCAATACCAACACGCAGACCTACTGTTGAGAAGTCTGAATGATTCTTGAAACTCTGGTCGTAATAAATGGCTGGTTCAATAGTCACGGTACGACTCAAGAAGAAGGCATAACCCACTTCCACGCCTGGCATCACGTCATTGTAGCTACCGGTATGAGCCAACTTGACACCAGCACCTAAATAGAGACCATTCTGGATAATATAGTATCTACCCTGCGCACCTACGCTAACATAATCCTTGACACCGTCCTTGCCCGAATGATCATAAGACAACTGACCTACAGCCATCAGATTATCGGCAAAGAGATAACCCGCCTTAGCCTGAACACCTAAATTGAGCTCGCTTGAACCATTATAACTCAAATTGAGGCCAGAAAGAGAAGCCCCACAATATACCTTACCTTCTTCAAACTGTGCATTTGCCGACACCGTCAACAAAAGAGATGCACATAAAATAGCTAATTTCTTCATATCTCGATTATTTTTTAGATAAATCACAACCTGTGATCTACTTTATTTGATACTAACAAATTCTTTATTCTGATTTCTTCAGCATTCTGATGCCACTCCGCATTCAGAATCATATCATTATTCAGATTACTTTCCTCCGATATTCTTGCGCTTCAATCCCTTATACCAGGAATAGAACCAAACCAGCGCTACTACCAGTATCAGACAACTGCCCGTATAGGCCATCGGCTCTTGCAATCCTAAAGCCTGCTTGCTGACCAACAGGAATGTAGAACATACCACTGTCATAAAGAGTGCTGGTACGAGTGTGACCACAAATGGCTTCTTGTTCTCTACAAGATAAACCGTCAGCGTCCATAAAGTAAATACAGACAAGGTCTGGTTAGCCCATCCAAAGTATTGCCAAATCACATTGAATCCGTCTGGATTTGCCATCTGCCATACCAGAAGAAGGATGGCTGCAATAAACATAGGGATACAGATGAGCAGGCGACGATGCATCGTATGCTGTTCGATACCCAAGAACTCGGCGATGATGAGTCGGGCACTGCGGAAGGCTGTATCGCCACTGGTAATAGGAGCTGCCACAACACCGAGAAGAGCAAGGATTCCACCAGCCACACCAAGCCAACTGGAACAGATCATCTTCACAACTGTAGGAGCATCAAAGAACTGAACGAGCGACTTTCCATCAGGCGTACCAAACTGAGCGATAAACTGTTGGGCGACATCAGCAGGAACAACCTCTTTCCAACCTCCATTATAGAAGAAGTAGATAGAGACTGTAGCCCATATCAAAGCTACTACACCCTCAGTAATCATAGAACCATAGAAGATAGGACGACCCAACTTCTCACTTTTCATACAACGTGCCATCAAAGGACTTTGAGTAGCATGGAAACCGCTGATGGCTCCACAGGCTATCGTGATGAAGAGGCAAGGGAATATCGGATTCTTATCCATAAAGGCATCCACACCTAACCAACTCGTATTCAGATTGTTATTGCTATTTGCCAAATCACTCCAAAGTTCAGGCAAATCAGGCATCTTAACAAAGAGTCCAACCATCAGAGCACCTGCCATAAACAACAGGGAGATGGCAAACAGAGGATATATCTTGCCGATAATCTTATCAATCGGCAGGAGCGTTGCTATAATATAGTAGATGAAAATGGCGATGATCCACCACATCTTGCTACCCCAGATGCTTTCGAGGATAATGGCAGGACTATAAACAAAGACAACACCCACCATCATCAAAAGCAGAACCGAAAAAACAAGCATCACTTTCTTGGTTCTACCACCCAGATACTTACCTACCAACTCAGGCAAGCCTGCACCACCATTTCGAATACTCAACATACCACTCAGATAATCATGCATCGCACCGGCAAAGATACAACCCAAAACTATCCAAAGATAAGCAACGGGACCATACCATGCACCCATGATGGCACCGAAGATAGGACCAGTACCTGCAATATTGAGAAATTGAATCATAAAAATCTTCCAACTTGGCAATACGAGGAAGTCAACTCCATCAGCCTTGGTCAGCGCTGGAGTTGGACGATCATCAGGACCGAAAATATGTGCTACAAATTTTCCATAGAACAAGTAGCCGAGCACAAGGGCTACAAGACTTAACATAAAACTTACCATTTTACTTTACAATTTACGTTGATATCTTATATCAGGTTTAACCTTTTATTAATCTTCAACTAACAAATTCTCCGCAAAGGTACGATTTATATTTCAATTAACAAAAATATTTGTTGAATAATTTGACATAAAAAAAAGAGCAACCCGTGAAGATTGCTCTTTTTTGGTACACCCTTAGGGATTCGAACCCTAGACCCACTGATTAAGAGTCAGTTGCTCTACCAACTGAGCTAAGGGTGCAACTATTAAAAGCCTCATTTCTGAATTGCGAGTGCAAAGGTACTACTATTTTTTGATTCCACCAAATTTTTTCGCAACTTTTTTCGAAAAAAATCAATTTTTCTTCATCTTGAAGGTTCCTAATGTATGTCTATACCCCTTCTTGTTGATGCTTACCACGCGGTAGATACCCTCCTTTAAGTTTCTAACATCTAGCGTGTTATCTTTTGCATGGAGGTACAGAATATCGCATCCTTGCAGGGTTTCGACCATCAGAACGTCAAAAACGAGATTTTTGGTGGTTTCTGCTAGATATACCTTCTCTCCGTCACATTCGAGTAATTTCGCAGCTCCTGTGCTTTGGGCAAAAAGTGGATTCTCTTCCTCTTTTTCTAGGGTTGGCTGGCTTTCTATGCCATATCCGTCCATTGAAGTTACGGCAACAAACAGACGTTTTGCATCAGGATTTTCTATTTTGAACGAATTTCCTATGATTCGTGCGGCAACCAGGTTGCGTGCATCGGTGATGTCAACTGGATATTTCTTGCTCGCGTATACATTATTATATATATGAGGGGTTGCGATTTTAGTGCCATCCGTATAGTTTGAAGGATTGCTCCAGGAAACTGATACCTTGTTATCGGTGGTGATTACCGATAATTGCTGTGGCTGTTCCGGTTGGTTCTTGCTTGCCCAAGTCATCGGCGGAACCAATGAAGGGTATGGATTGAAACGTTGGGTAAAGTCAAGAATACCCTGTTTGTTGTCCAGGAGGAACTTGTTTCTGAAGAATGCATATCCCATTCCGAGGTTTCGGATGTGATACATTTCTGCCGTCACGTCATTGATGTTCCACTTTCCTTCTTTCGGATCGAGAAAGTAGATGCCCAGTCCTGGAACCACAATCTTGCCATGGCTCTGTTCCTGCCAGTCGATGGCAAACGGATAGAAGTGTTCGTTCTTGAAATACATCATAGGGAAGAGCTCGTCCATCAGACCGCTCTTGAGCCAGCCCTGTGCATCCTGGCAGACCTTCGTGTATGCATTCCACCCAAAGCTCCGGTATCTGCTCAGGTCATCAGACTTTCCTACAGGTGAGCAGCTCATTTTTACCCAAGGTTTTTCAGCCTTCACTGCATCGTGAATCTTTCTTACGATGTTGGTGATATACCGGCGTCCCTGTTCCCGGCTCACTTTGATGTTCCAGGTTTCAGGGTAACGGATGTAGTCGAGGTGAATACCGTCTACATTATATTTATGTGTAATTTCCCTGCAGATGTTTGCCAGATAATCGCCTGTCCGACTGTTTTCCGGATCCATGTATCCGTCGGCTCCAATCTTCTTGATGAGTTTCGGCATCTTCTGTCGGAGGGTTTTGCAGCCGAGTGCGTTCCATTTTCCTACAGGGATGGTTACCACCCAGGCATGCAGTTCTATACCGCGCTTATGGCATTCGTCGATGGCAAACTGCAGGGCATCATAGCCCGGACTTCTGCCCGGAAATCCTGACAGACATCCATCCCATGGCTCGTATGCAGACGGATAAATCATGGTACCTCTTACGCGGGTCTGTATCAGTACGGTATTGATTTTAGCCTGCTGTAACCGGTCCAGTATATCCGTCAGTTCCTTTTTCTGCTTTTCGGCAGAATAAGAAGACTGGGCATAAGAGTGTGGCCAGTCGATACCTCCTATGGTTGTCAGCCATACAGCTCTTACTTCATGTTTCGGCACCTGGTTATTGAACACGATACTCTGGGCTTTTGCGGCCAAAACAGAGCATAAAACGATAAAAAATATCTTAAATCTCTTCATAATCTTACAATTTGGCAACAAAGATACCAATATTTTTTTTTATTTCAAATAAAAATATTACTTTTGCGGTTGAAATATTAAAATAAAGTGCATTTTGCACCGAAAAGAGAGAAAATTTTAAGCAATAAAAGCAAAATGGTCAGTTTCGTTATTAGTTTGGTCGCCCTTGTATTGGGTTACCTTCTTTATGGAAAGTTTGTGGCGCATGTGTTCGGTCCTGATGACCGCCCTACGCCTGCAGTGACCAAAGCCGATGGGGTCGACTTTATGGTACTGCCTAGTTGGAAGATCTTCATGATTCAGTTCCTCAACATTGCAGGAACGGGTCCTATCTTCGGTGCCATTATGGGCGCCTGGTACGGACCGGTGGCTTATCTGTGGATTATCTTCGGGTGTATCTTCGCAGGAGCCATGCATGATTACATGAGCGGTATGCTCAGTATCCGTAACGGTGGAGCTGGTTTGCCGGAATTGGTAGGTAAGTATTTGGGTGGACGCACCAAGAAAGTGATGTTGGTCTTTTCGGTACTTTTGCTGATGATGGTGGGAGCTGTGTTTGTATACAGTCCGGCTATCATTATGAGTGGCATTTGCAATACGGATGCATTCTGGGGCAGCCAGATGTTTTGGATTGTGGTGATTTTCGTTTATTACGTCATTGCTACATTACTGCCTATCGATAAGATTATCGGTAAGGTTTATCCGCTCTTTGCCTTCTCGCTTCTCTTTATGGCGGGTGCTCTGATGATAGGTCTCTTTGTGAAGTGGCCTTCATTGCCTGAACTCTGGAGCAATTTGCAGAGTTGCAATCTCAATGAGAATCCGGCTTGGTTGGGAACGGAGTCTTTTGTACAGAAGAGTCCGATTTTCCCTTGCCTCTTTATCACGATAGCCTGTGGTGCCATCAGTGGTTTCCATGCTACGCAGAGTCCGCTCATGGCCCGATGCATGAAGAATGAAAAGATGGGTCGCCCTATTTTCTATGGAGCCATGATTACAGAAGGTGTTGTTGCCTTGATATGGGCTACGGTTTCCATGTATTTCTTCTACTATGGTGGATGGCGTGAATGCGTAAGTCCTGAGGCGGCCCAGCAGTTTATTGCTCAGTTTGATGGCGGCAAGTCGCTTATCCAGAACTTCGATGCGCCTACCGTTGTCAAGATAGTATGTTCCAGCTGGTTGGGTGTGGCTGGTGGAGTGCTTGCCCTGCTGGGAGTAGTGGCTGCGCCTATCACCAGTGGCGATACGGCTCTGCGCAGTGCCCGACTCATCATAGCCGAGGCTATCGGACTGGAACAGCGTGCGATGCGTCGCCGTCTCTATATCTGCGTACCTCTGTTTGCAGTTACGATGGGCATTCTGGTGTGGCAGATGGAGAATCCTGATGGATTCAATGTCATCTGGCAATACTTCGGATGGGCTAACCAGACGCTGGCGGTCTTCACACTCTGGACTTTGACCGTGTATCTGGTACAGCGCAAGAAGCCGTTCATCATCACCCTGGTGCCAGCCTTGCTGATGACGGTGGTATGTTCTACCTTCCTGCTCCTCTCGCCGATGGCTCTGGCATTGAGCGAGCCGGTGGCTTATACGGGTAGTGTCATCGTCCTGGTGGTAGCGCTGGTCTGGTTCTTTGCCTGGTATAGGAAGAATATGAAAATTAATAATAGCAACACATAAAAATGTTACGTATGAAAAAATTAGTTTTGGCAGCAGCAGCTCTTCTGGTAAGCCTGGGAGCTAATGCTCAGTTTGAAAGTGGAAAGCAGTATTGCAGCGCGTCGCTCACGGGTCTCAATCTCAGTTATAATGGCAGTCAGGACTTGAACTTCGGTGTTCAGGCAAAGGCAGGTTATTTTGTAGAAGATGACTGGATGCTTCTGGGTCATGTCGAATAT
>USJD01000098.1 GCA_900554835.1 uncultured Prevotella sp.
TGAAGGATTCGCGCACTTCATTAGCTGTCATCATATCTATTTTATATTTATCTTTAATTTCAACTTCCTGTTTGAAAGAGGGGGAATGTTCCTGTTTGGAAGAGGGGATGGCGACATCCTCTCTTTGAATTATTTTTGCCCTTTAGGGCATTTTCTCCCCAAAAACTTTGCAAAGATAAGAAGAATTGTTTAATTTTGCAACTAAATTAATTATTTTTGAAATTTAAGTGGGTAAAATATGGCATTAAATACAGATAAACCGGTGAAATTATACTACTCCATCAAAGAAGTAGCTGAAATGATAGGGGTGAATGAATCTACTCTGCGTTATTGGGAGAAGGAGTTTACCTTTATCAAACCGAAGGTTACTGCCAATAAGGTGCGTCAATATACGGAGAAGGATATTGAGCAGATTAAGGTGATCTATTCGCTGATCAAAGTGAAGGGATTCAAGATTGCTGCTGCCCGGAAATATCTCCAGCAAAACCGTTCCGGTGCTGAAAAATCATCGGAAGTCCTGGATACTTTGATTAGCGTGAGAGATCAGTTGAAAGACTTGAAAAAGCAAATCGATATGTTAGTTTAGGACGAACAAAAAAGAAGCTATACTTCATAGGGGAGTGAAGTATAGCTTCTTTGAGCCATGAAGTACTACTTCAATGGAGGGTGAAGCTCTATTACCAGCAATCTTCTCCGAATGCATCAAGAAGCGTTACTTTGGCTGCTTCTTTCTTGGAGAGTTGCTTGCTCCATTTTACACGGTTCTTGGTTGAGGCTCCTTCGCCTTTGTTGCCATATTCCGCATAGCGGGCTGTTTCTTCGTTCTTGGCATTATTCCAGTTGTGCCATCCTTCTGGGCGGATATGTTTGCCCAACTCACAATCCATGAAAATGGTGGCTGCAAATGGACGCCAAGGACGACCTAAATATACTTTATCCACATCCTTGTCGGCTGTCAGTCTGCACTTGTAGAAGACATAGCCGTACTTCTGACCTGCTGGGGTAGAGGCTGCTGTGATATAGCTGTTTGCCTTGCTGTGGATTTCGCAATTTTGGAACCAGGCAATACTTGGACCGAAGATGAAATCGGTTGTTCCCTCGATATAGCAGTCGTAGAAAGCTACTCTTGTGCCGCCTACGCCTGTATAGACAGTATCCTGATTGCCCAATAAACGGCAGTTTTGTACCAGGATATGGTCGCCTTCTGTATGCAGGGTTACTGCCTGTCCTAACTTGGCTGCATTATTCTCAATGGTGATATCCTTGAGCGTGATGTAGCTTCCCTGAACCTTGAGGGTATAGGTGCGGAAGGTGCCCATCGGCTTGCCTTTTACGGCTGCTTCTGAATCCAGACCGCCTACAGGCATTTTGATGTTGGCATGGTCATCCCAGGTAATGATGGTGTTGTCACGGTCTTCACCGCAGATGGTGATGTTGGTGAGCCACGATGGGATAATGAGCTTTTCCTTATACACTCCTTTTTTCACATAGATGACCTTGGTATAGTCCATGAAGGCTCTGCAGACTTCGATGGCTTCGTCGATGGTGCGGAATTCACCTGTTCCATCTCGGGATACTACCAGGGTATCCGGGTTGTCATACTTGTTGGCGGCAAGCACTGGCCATGCCGCTAAGAATAGCATCATTGCTAATAATACCTTTTTCATTGTTTACAGTAGATTTATATAAAATTATAATATTCTCTGCACATCCTGCAGGTCCTCGATATTCTTGAGCATGTCGGTAATCTTCTTGACTTCATCTCTATCGTGAATACGAAGTTCGATGGTACCGTCGAAGATACCATTGTCGCTGCTGATGGTAATCTTGTGGATATTGACACCCAACTGGTCGCTGATAACCTTGCTTACATCGAGCAACATGCCCTTGCGGTCGATACCTTTTATTTCGATAGTTGCATCAAAGAGCAGCTGCTTGTGCATGTCCCATTTGGCATCTACGATGCGGTTGCCATAGCTGGATTTCAATTTGGCTGCTATCTGGCAGGCACGTTTGTGTATCTCTATGCGGTTCTTGTTGTCGATGAATCCCATGATGTCATCTCCAGGGATGGCGTGGCAACAGGTAGGGAAGATAAACTGGTTGATGTTTTCTTCTGTGATGATCAACGGTTTCTTCTTGTTGAAGTCCTTGCCCACAATGAAGAGTTCTTCCTTTTTCTCTGTTCCGGCTTCCGGCTTCTTTTCCTTGCTCTTGCTGCCGAGGAATGGGATATAGTTGCGCCAGCTGCTGGACTGTTTCTCCTTCTTGTTCTTACCCTGCAGTTCGTCGAAATCCTTTTCTCCTAAGATAATGGTGTGATTGCCTAATGCCAGGAAGAAGTTTTCGTGCTTCTGGATGTTATGGAAGTCGCAAAGTTTATCTACGATAGACGTTGTTGTCTCCATCGCATTCTTCTGGAGCCACTCGCTGAGTACTTCCTCACCTTTCTTCTGAATCTCACGGTTGTCTCGTCTCAGAATGGCCTGTATCTTGCTCTTTGCCTTGGCTGTGCTGACAAAGTTAATCCATGCCGGTTGTACATGCTGGCTTTTACTGGTCAGGATTTCCACCTGGTCGCCACTTTGCAACTTATGGCTGAGCGGAACCAGTTTGTGATTGACCTTAGCACCGATACAATGGCTTCCCAAGAAGGTATGGATCTGAAAAGCGAAGTCGAGTGCGGTGCAGTCGGCTGGCATGGTCTTGATTTCTCCCTTAGGAGTGAAGACGAAGATTTCTGATGCAAAGAGGTTGAGTTTGATGGCATCCAAGAAGTCCATGGCATCCGGTTGTGGATCATCCAATATTTCCTTGATGGTGCCGAGCCAGTCGTTCAGCTCGTTTTCATCCTCAGTGTATTCGTTTTCTCCCTCTTTGTATTTCCAGTGTGCGGCAAATCCCTGTTCAGCCACTTCGTCCATGCGGTCTGAGCGGATTTGTACTTCTATCCAGCGTCCCTGCTTACTCATCAGGGTGACGTGGAGTGCCTGATAGCCATTGGCTTTCGGATGGTTGAGCCAGTCGCGCAGACGGTCTGGATGACTCTTATATATCTTGCTGATGGCTACATAGATATTGAAGCATTCGTTCACCTCGTTAGCTCTCTCTTTAGGGGTAAAGATGATGCGGACTGCCAGAATATCGTAGATTTCGTCGAACGAGACATGCTTGTTCTGCATCTTGTTCCAAATGGAATAGGGGCTCTTTACACGGGCTTTGATCTTGTATTCTACGCCCAACTTATCGAGTTCTTCACGGATAGGGGCGGTAAACTGTGCAAAGAGATTGTCGCGCTGGGCTTCTGTATCTGCAAGCTTATGCTCTATGTTGGCATATTCCTGTGGATGGTCGTATTTGAAACTGAGATTCTCCAACTCCGTCTTGATCTTGTTCAGTCCCAGGCGGTTAGCCAATGGAGCATAGATATAGAGCGTTTCTCCGGCAATCTTGTATTGTTTGTTTGCCGGTTGGGAAGCGAGGGTACGCATGTTGTGCAGACGGTCGCAGATTTTGATAAGGATGACACGGATATCATCGCTCATGGTGAGCAGGAGTTTCTTGAAGTTTTCAGCCTGCGCAGAAGCTTTGTCTCCAAAGATACCACCGCTGATCTTGGTCAGTCCATCTACAATCTGTGCTATTTTAGCACCGAAGATATTGGTGATGTCTTCTACTGTATAGTCAGTATCTTCCACCACGTCATGGAGCAGGGCAGCGCAGATGCTGGTAGAGCCTAATCCCATTTCTTCGCAGGCGATTTGTGCCACGGCGATAGGGTGCATGATATATGGCTCACCAGAGAGTCGGCGTACTCCTTTGTGAGCTTGTCGTGCAAAGTTGAAAGCTTTCGTTACGATATCTACTTTCTTGCGGTGGCGTGAAGCCACGTATGTGTCTATCAAATGCTGGAAAGCATCATTGATGAGCTTGTTGTCTGCCTGCTCTCTTTCCAGTTCCTTCAAGTTCTGATCGTTCATGGTTTTACCCTCCTGCTGAAATTTTTAGTTGATGAATCAGTATGCTTTGTCTGTCGGTAAATCAAGGTGTATTACTTCACCTTGATCTTCTTGCCGGCACGTATTGTGCTACCAGAAATACCATTCAGTTTGCGCAGTTTCTTCACGGTCGTGTGATTGCGTGCTGCTATTTCTGATAAGGTGTCGCCATTCTTGATGGTTACACTCTTGCTGCGAGTTTTCTTGCCTTTCTTAGTTTTCTTGCTCTTTCTGCTGCTGTAAGAGCTTCTGCTTCTTGAGCTGTAAGAAGATCTGCTGCGGCTATAACTGTAGTTGCGACCTACAGAAGGTGCATCTTCCTTGACATCCACTACATCGCGCTTCAACAGCAGTTCATCGGTCTTGAAATTGTAGATTGAGTCTTCATTGTCGATGAATGCTCCCACGAGAGATTCAGGCAGACGTACTGTCTTAGGCTTGTTGAGTCCGTTGACGATGTCGCGGCGGTATTCCGGGTTGAGGTTGCGCAGATGTTCGATATTGATATTCAATACCTGTGCAATCTGCTCTAAATGAAGATCTCTGTTTACTACCACGGTGTCTGTCTTGGCTGGCAACTCTGTGACCATCGGACAGATATTGTGCTCGCAGTAGTAGTTCATGATATAGTTGGCTGCGATGAATGCAGGTACATATCCACGGGTCTCCTTTGGGAGGTATGGATAGATGCTCCAGTAGTCAGCAGAACCCTTGGCACGGTGGATGGCCTGGTTTACCTTGCTTGGACCGCAGTTGTAGGCAGCGATTACCAATCCCCAGTCATCGAAAATCTTATAGAGGTCGCTCAGGTAGCGGGCTGCAGCATAAGAAGCTTTCACCGGGTCGCGGCGCTCATCTACCAATGAGTTTACTTCCAGTCCATAGCGCTTGCCTGTGGCCAACATAAACTGCCAGAGGCCTGTGGCTCCTACTCTTGAAACAGCTTTCGGATTGAGTGCTGATTCGATGACTGGCAGATATTTCAATTCCAAAGGCAGGTTGTATGCCTCCAAAGCCTCCTCGAAGATAGGCATGTAGAAGTTGCTGGCTCCCAACATGAAGCTGACAGAGCGGCGCAACTTGCCGCTATAGCGGTCGATGAATTTCTGTACCACCTCATTGTATGGCATCTCTATGATGGTAGGGAGTCTCTTCAGGCGGTCGATATATACCTCTTTAGGATATGTCCGGTTTTCATCCTTGTAGTTGCATGCTGTATCCAGCATCATATATGTCTGAGCATTGTAGAGATGGAGCAGGCTGTCGAGATTGTCCTCCAAACCGGTAGGAACTTCGATTTCTTCTGCTTTTCCTTCTTTGTCTGTTACGGTGATCACATCATCGTTGTCACCGTCTTCGGTTTGCGCTTGCATCCCGGTTGAACAGCTAAGCAATATAGCTGCAAATATGATTACTTTCTTCATTCTGATATAATGGTCTATTTTGCTTTTTCGATTTTCTTATATATATAATAATGTATATAGTTTCTTCCCGCAATGTATTTTTCCTCTTTCCAGAATGGGAATTTGCTTCTTCCCTGAAGAGGCAGGAAGGTTTTCTTTAGAATGTGAGAGAGCATTGCAGTCCAAGCGTAGAAGAACGCAATGGGTTGCGGGTTCTCTGGTTGTTGTTGATTACCGTAGGCTCTACTCTGAGCGACAGGTCGTCTGAGATGTCAAATTCAGAGAGGGAGGCATCCACGTATGCATCGATGACAGAGAAGGCATATACGCCTATCATCACAAACATGCTCATGTCTCTCCATCTGCGGTAGCGGTCTTTGCGTTTGCGGAAGATTTCCTTATATCGCTCTATGTTGTTGGCATCTATTTGGGCCCCCAAGTGCAGGAACTGGTTGTAGCTCTGTGTGTTGGGGTCATCGTCCATGATGTCCAGATATGCCTGTGAGTAGTCATGATACATCTGGTTGTTCCAGCTCATGGCATAGGCACATCCCACGAAGCCGCCGTAGATGATAGGCAGCTTCCAGTATTTCCTGTTGTAAATCTGTCCTGCACCTGGCAATACGAGGGCAAGCCACATGGCACGCTTGGTGTCTGGCCTCCAGGTGGCCCAGTTGCGCTTCTTTCTCAGTGCTTTAGGGGCGAGGGCTTTGCTCAGGGAGGCACTGTCGATGGTAATCGAATCCTCCAGGCTCAGGCTTTCTACGGCAAGTGAGTCCTTTTGTGCCATCGCCTGTGTAGTGCCCAGCCATAGCAGTGCCATGATGCAGATATGTGATAACTTGAAATTCACTTTCTTAATTTTTGTTTTGGTTTAATTGGTCGAAAACGCTCATGATGCGCTCCAATTCTTCCTCGTTGGCGAAAGGAATGCTGATTTTTCCCTTGCCTTTTGGTGAACAGGTGAACTGTACCTTGGTGTTGAGGAATTTAGAAAGACGGTCTTTCAGCATCGTAAACTCCTCTGGTACCTGTGTCTTGGATGTGATTGTCTTCTTACCACTCTCGATATCCTCACCGTTTTTCAGGTGCTGCACCATTTCTTCTACCTTTCTAACCGAGTAACCGTTTTTCTGGATTTCCTTGAAGAGTTTGATCTGTAGCGACGGACTGTCGAGTGCAAGCAAAGCACGGCAGTGTCCCATGTCGATTTCCTTCTTCTGCAATGCCATCTGCACCTGAGCTGGCAGTTTCAGCAGGCGGAGGTAGTTGGCAATGGCTGCTCTACTCTTGCCCACGCGCTCGGAAATCTTCTCTTGTGTCATCCCCTCGTTTTCCAGAAGATGCTCATAGGCAAGGGCGATTTCGATGGCGTTGAGGTCCTGGCGCTGGATATTCTCCACCAGAGCCATTTCCATCACGTTCTCATCGCTGATGGTGCGGATGTAGGCAGGGATAGCCAGGAGACCAGCCAGTTGGGAAGCTCTCCATCGGCGCTCACCGGCGATAATCTGGAATCTGTTTTCCGATACCTGTCTCAGGGTGATAGGCTGGATGATGCCGATAGCCTTGATGCTTTCAGCCAGTTCGTGCAAGGCTTCCTCGTCAAACTCACGGCGAGGCTGGTTGGGGTTCGCTTCTATCTGGTCGAGCGCTATCTCATTGATGGTGCTGCTGCCCTGGGTGCGAACGCCTTCTGTTGATATCAATGCATCGAGTCCACGACCCAAGGCATTGCTTTTCGTTCCGTTATTGTATTTCTTGTGTACTGCCATTATGTTGTTTTTAAGTGAAGAGTGAAGAATTCTCTTGTCTTTACTTGTTAACTATTCTTGTTGATGATCTCTTTTGCCAGTGCCAGATGGTTCTTGGCACCGTTTGACTCTGCATCGTAGAGGATGACAGGGAGACCGTGACTTGGACTTTCGCTCAACTTCACGTTGCGCTGGATGACACTCTTGAACACCAGTTCCTGGAAGTGTCGTTTCACCTCATCATAGATCTGGTTGGCAAGGCGGAGACGGCTGTCATACATGGTGAGCAGGAATCCTTCGATTTCCAGTTTCGGATTCAGCTTACTCTTAATAATCTTGATGGTGTTGAGCAGTTTGCTGATACCTTCAAGAGCGAAATATTCGCACTGCACAGGGATGATGACGCTGTCGGCTGCGGTAAGCGAGTTGACAGTGATGAGTCCCAGTGAAGGAGAACAGTCGATGAGGATATAATCATAATCATCGCGGATAGGTTCCAGCAAGGTCTTGATTACTTTCTCACGGTTCTTAAGGTTGAGCATTTCTATTTCAGCACCCACCAGGTCGATATGGCTTGGGATAATGTCCAAACCGTCAATATCGGTGGTATATATCGCATCGCGGACATCGGCATGGTCGATGATACATTCGTAGAGCGAGCAGTCCACCTCCTTGATATCGACACCCAAACCGCTGGAGGCGTTTGCCTGAGGGTCAGCGTCAACAACGAGGACAGTCTTCTCCAATGTGGCCAGCGATGCAGCCAGATTGATAGTAGTTGTAGTCTTTCCTACACCACCTTTTTGATTAGCTAATGCGATAATTTTTCCCATTTTCTATATGTTATAATAGTGAAAATCGATGCAAAGATACATATTTTATGCGAGAAATACGTTACTTTATAGTTTTTTTATTACTTTTGCACCCAAAAGAAAGGAAATTTTATGGAAAATAAGAAACCTTTAGTTTTAATTTCGAATGATGATGGCTATCATGCCAATGGTATCAAAACGCTCGTCGGCTTCCTCAAAGGCTGGTGCGACGTGCTGGTTGTGGCTCCTGAAAGTGCCCGGTCGGGATATGCCTGTGCCTTTTCTGCCACAGAACCATTGCGACTGAAACGCCGCAAGAATATGGGGGAGGATGTGGAAGTATGGTCATGCAGCGGTACGCCTGTTGACTGTGTGAAGTTGGCGTTGGATCAATTGCTCCCTGGACGTACTCCAGACCTGATTCTGAGTGGTATCAACCATGGTGATAATTCCAGTGTCAACAATCATTATTCCGGTACGATGGGTGTTGCCAAGGAGGGATGCATGAAGCGTATTCCTTCTGTGGCCTTCAGCAGTTGTAATTACGATGAGAATGCCGATCTTTCTCCGTTGAAGGATGGGGTTGTCGCCATCGTAAAGAAAGTGCTTGCGGAAGGTTTGCCTATAGATACTTGCCTGAATGTGAATTTCCCTGTGAATCCCCCTTTCAAGGGCTTTAAGATGTGCCGCATGACTCGTGGCTCCTGGATTCATGAGGTGGAAAAGCGTCATCATCCGCATGGCTACGACTATTATTGGATGGTGGGAGAGTATCGCAATGATGAGCCAGAGGCTACAGATACCGACCAGTGGGCTCTGAATCATGGATATATCTCCATCACACCTACCAAGATAGATGTGACAGACTATGATTTACTGAATAGTTTCAAGATTTAACCCTTCACTCAAGGATTTTATAAACTTCTCACGCTAAGATATGAAGTATTATTTGATAGTAGGCGAGGCAAGTGGTGATTTGCATGCCAGCAGATTGATGCGCTCGTTGAAAAAAGTGGATGAATTGGCTGAGTTTCGGTTCTTCGGCGGTGACTTGATGACTGCTGAAGGTGGAACACGTGTCAAGCATTATAAGGAACTGGCATATATGGGTTTTGTGCCGGTTCTCCTGCATCTGCGTACCATCTTTGCCAATATGAAAAAATGTAAGCAGGATATTGTGGAATGGAAACCTGACGTGGTGATTCTTGTAGATTATCCGGGTTTTAATCTGAATATTGCTAAGTTTCTGAAAAAGAACACTTTGATACCTGCTTACTATTATATATCTCCTAAGATTTGGGCATGGAAGGAATGGCGTATCCGCAGTATCAAGAGGGATATATCCGAACTCTTTTCCATCTTGCCTTTTGAGGTTGATTTCTTTGAGAAGAAGCACAAGTATCCGATTCATTATGTAGGCAATCCTACGGCACAGGAGGTGAATGAGTTTAGGGCGGATTATCATCAGACATACGCTGAATTTTGTGTTGAGAATAATCTGGACACAAGAAGGCCTATCATAGCTCTGTTGGCTGGTAGTCGTCTGCAGGAAATCAAGGATAATCTGCCTGCCATGATAGAGGTGGCAGAACGTTTTGAGGATTATCAGATGGTCTTGGCTGGTGCCCCTTCTATTGAAGATGAATATTATCAGAAATTTATTGAGGGAACTCCTGTCAGGTTGGTCAAGAACAAGACTTATCCGCTTTTGGCTCATAGTAAGGTGGCATTAGTGACCAGTGGTACTGCCACGTTAGAGACGGCTCTTTTCGATGTTCCGCAGGTTGTCTGCTACGAGACACCGCTTCCTAAACTGATACGTTGGGCTTTCAATCATATACTCAAGGTGAAGTATATCTCATTGGTCAATTTAGTGGCCAATAAGGAAATCGTGAAGGAGATGTTTGCCGACCGCTTTACGGTGGATGGTATTGCCGACCAGCTTTACCAGCTTCTTCCAGGAATGCCTGGCAGAGAAAAAATGTTAGCAGGTTATCAGGAGGTTCGTGAGAAATTGGGTAATCGTATTGCTCCAGATCAGGCTGCAACTATCATGTATGACCTGATCAAGAAGCATCGTGAGGAATTGATTCGTCTGGCTAAGGAAAGAGCTGAGGCTGAGGCTAAAGCGGCTGCCGAGGCTGCTGAACGTGCAAGAATCAAGGCTGAACAGGAGGCTGAGCGTGCAAGAATTAAAGCCCAGGAAGAGGCTGAGCGTGCCCGTATCAAGGCAGAGAAACAGTTGCGAATAGCAGAAGAACAAATGAGGAAAGCGCAGGAAATGAGTGAGGAAAATTCCCATCAGAATCCTCCTGTCTCAGAATAGGTCTGACCAGTTTTTATCATATTTTATATCCTAACGGAAGTGGGGTAAGAGGTGTTTTTCAAAACATTCCTCTTACCCCACTTTTATTGTGTGTCGGGCATGATACTGACCTAGTTGGTTCAAATCCAACCGCAGGTATTTACCGCCAAGCGAAGCGAACGACAAGTCGTTGCCAGTAATGACAAGGATGGAGGAAGTCGTGTAGCGAGACTTACGAGCCTACGAACAGAAACTTGGTATAAGGCTAAATGGGAAAGGATAAGACTGCAATACAAGTCGAAGTCCGAATGGTAAACGTATCTCCCCAAGACAGTAAACCAAGAGGCTGTGGAGTCAGAAGGTTAGTGCCTTACCCCGAGAGACCCATCCAGCGTGTACTCACGTGCGATAAAAAGCTTATGGGTGGGAGTCAGCTGAGCCCATAGTAGGTGACTCACCATCACTGAAGGGGTTAATGTATATATAGTGCAAATCGCTGTAAGCAATGCTTGCGCAATCCGAAAACGAGGTATAACCAAGGTGAAAGAATCGTAATCTTTCTAGGTTGGAAGTAGTTGGGATAATCGCAAGTATATTTACAAGCAGAACGAAAAAGCAGCAAATGAAATTAATTAACGAGATTGTAGAAGCAAGAAACTTCTGGGAAGCCTGGGTGTCTGTCAAGCGCAACCATGGTGCAGCCGGCATAGACAAGATGCCGACTGAAGAACTTGACGTATATTTATCAAAGCACATGGATGAAATTGTATCATCTATATGTGACAAGAAATACAAGCCATCCCCCGTAAGACGTGTCTATATCCCTAAGCCAAATGGTAAGCAACGACCACTTGGCATCCCGACCGTTGTAGACCGAGTCGTGCAGCAAGCTGCAGCGCAAGTGCTGAGCCGAGTGTACGAACCAGTCTTCAGCGACAACAGCTATGGTTTCAGACCTCAACGCAGTTGTCACATGGCGATACATAAGGCGTTGGAGTATCTGAACGATGGCTATGAGTGGGTAGTGGACTTCGATATAGAGAAGTACTTTGACACGGTCAATCACGATAAGTTAATTTCAATCCTACGAGAGCAGGTCAACGACTCTGCTACTCTTCACTTGGTTCGCTCCTTTCTCAAAGCGGGAGTAATGGAGAATGGGTTGGTTCATACTACTAGCGAGGGAGTTCCCCAAGGTGGTTGTATATCGCCAATTCTGTCTAACATTTACCTGGACAAGCTTGACAAGGAACTTGAAAGTCGAGGGCTCAGATTTGTCCGTTATGCGGACGACTTCGACATCTTTGTTAAGAGTGAGATGGCTGCGAACAGAGTGATGGCATCGATCAGCAGTTGGCTCGAAAGAAAGCTTTGGCTGAAAGTCAGTGCTACCAAGACCAAAGTGGTAAGACCAATGAAAAGCAATTTTCTCGGCTTTACATTTTGGAAAAGTACCAAAGGTTGGGAGTGTAAACCCACCGATACCGCCAAGAAGAAACTGGAGACCAAGGTTAGGGAAGTTCTCTTGCGTAAGAGAGCTATTGCCCAACCTTTATACATCGTCTTCACCAAGCTGAACCAAATAGTCAGAGGTTGGGTCAATTACTACCATATCGGTAGTATGAGTATGTACCTCAGGGATGAGTTTGGTCCTTGGCTTCGCCATAAAGTCAGAGTTGTGATAGTCAAGCAATGGAAGAAATGTGGTACAATCTACAAGAATCTGTTGACAATGAAAAGAATTATCAAGAGTAATCTTGATGATACCTCCATCTATCAAGCAGCAATGACAAGACTGGGTTGGTATCGACAATGTGGACTATCCGTCTTCAACTTTCTGTTGAGTCCCAAGGTACTTGCTATGCCAAAAGAGAATAGGACTGATAAAAGAAAGAGCCGACCTGGCTTGGTCGACCCTTATGCTTTATATCAGAATTTGCGTAATCTTATATGTATGTAGCGCCGTATACGAGACCCGTACGTACGGTGCAATGAGAGGTGCTGGGGGTAACTCCCCACATCTACTCTATTGTTGCTCAATGTTGGTATAGCTGCGGATAGTTCAGTCCATTCTTATTTCGGATGGAGTTACTCCCATGGCTTTTTTAAAGCAACGGCTAAAATATTTAGGATCAGAGAAACCGCAACGATAGGCTACTTCTGATACGTTGAGGCTCTTTTTTTCAAGGAGCATTTGGCGAGCTGCGTTCAATCGGATGTCAAGAATGAAGTTGTTGGGGGTGCAGTCCAACTCTTTCTTCATAATTATATATAAAGAGGAGCGACTCGTACACATTTCCTTGGCAATGAAATCTACATTCAGGTCGGCGTCGGATAAGTGTTCGAGGACAATTTTTTCCACTTTAGATCTGAAGGTAGATGACTCGATGGAATCTGTGTTTGCGGGTTCTTTAGCATTGTGGTCTATCATGTCTGCCACTCTCACCTTGATG
>USJD01000099.1 GCA_900554835.1 uncultured Prevotella sp.
ACTTGCATGTGTTAAGCCTGTAGCTAGCGTTCATCCTGAGCCAGGATCAAACTCTCCATTGTAAAATATCATTTTTACTTCTTATTCCATTGCTGGAATAATCGGTGTTTGTTGTCTGTACTTAGGACGAATATCCTTTTTCGTTTATTGAAGCTTAGTAAACCTGATGTCAATTTCTTGACGGTTCGTTTCTTTTACCCAGTCAACTTTCTTATTTCTAAGAAGTTAACCGCTTCTTGTACTACTTGTCTGTTTATGTAAAATCTTTCAAAGAACTCTTTCTTTATTGCCTTGAGGAATGCTTGATTTCTCAAAAGCGAGTGCAAAAGTACAAACTATTTTTCATTCTACCAAACATTTCGAGAAAAAAGTTTCAAAAATATTAAGATTTTAACATTCGATTACATTTTACACTCTTAATTCCACAATTTCACCTCATAATATACATACACGCTTGTGCGCCTGCACAGGCCCGTATACACATACACATGCAAATATATAAAATTGAAGAAATCGTATCAAATAACTCCAAAGTGAACAAGAGCATTCTTTACCCCATCCTCATCAACAGAGGTCGTAATATAGTCCGCGACTTCTTTAAGATTATCACCAGCATTTCCCATCGCAACACCGATACCTGCCTTTTTTATGATGGAAATATCATTGCCGCCATCGCCGAAAGCCATGGTTTCATCTATGTTCAAGCCCAGATAATCAGCCATTGCCTGTAACCCTTTACCTTTATCAGCTTGAGCAGCAGTAATATCGGTAAAAGCAGGATGCCATCTTCCGGAAGTACAATTTTCCAATGACGGCATCAACTCACTCTCTTGTTCAGCACTACAGAATGGAGTAAGTTGCAAGATATCCTCATCTTTCAAATCGTCAATATTCGTTTGGAAATCAAGGGTATCAACACCTAATCCTTCCACAAATATTTTTTCGACAATAGGGGTCAAATGATGAATCGCCAGCTGCTTTTCTCCTACTACTATGACAGGATAATCATCACGATCAGCCGCTTCAATCACTTTCTGCACATCAGAACGAAGAATCGGACACTGGCAAACAGTATGATTTTCCACAAAACATCGCGCACCATTAGTCGTTATATAGCCATCTATCAGATGTTCTATCTGTCCCAGATTAGTAATAAGTATGATAGGACGGCCAGTAGAAATATAAACTTTGACACCATTTTGCTTCGCTTTTTCCAGCGCTTCAACAGTACTTTGGGGGATGCGATGTGTTTGAAAACTTACCAAAGTACCATCTATATCAAAAAATAAAGCTTTGATTTTTGAATTCTTGTCCATATTTTATCCTTTATACATATTATACATACTATTTCGGTGTGCAAAGATAGCCATTTTTTGAAAGAAAAAGCAAAAAAAAGCATGATTTCTTTGGAGTTACCGATAAAAAAGCATACCTTTGCAAAGAGAAATCAAAATCTATAACAAATAGAAGTATTACAATCATTGAAGAAGAGAATTGAAATGAGATTTATCATTTCAATCAAGAATCTCTTTCTAAATATAGACAATAAAGAAAACTTTCTAAAGACATAGATAAAAAGAAAGTTCTTGAAAGATATAATAAACAAGAAACTTCTCAAAAAGATACAGACAAATAAGAAAACTCTTTAAAATATAGACAAATATGAAAACGATCCTATTTAATGCGATGTTAGCCATCACCATGATGATGTGCTCATGCGAAAAGTTTACCTCCGAGGAAGAAAGTGACAAACCTATTTCTGGAGAAAACAATGTTACCCTTGACTTAAGTTCAAAAGACCAAGTAAAGAAAGCATGCAAGAAGGTTAGCTTTGGATTTTTCAAGGACGATGCAAAAGCGGGAATCATCAGTCAAACGTCAGACGATTCCGATTTTGGAGCCATCCATCTCAGTTTGGCAGCAGGAACTTACGAAGTTGTTGCCATCGGTCACAATGGCTCCGGCACTACGATTTCTTCACCAGAAAAGATTACTTTCACAAGTAATAAAGTAACAGATACTTTTTATTATTATGGAATTCTTGACGTCACCGATGGAGAAAAAGCCACAGAAAGCATCACGCTTAAAAGAGCAGTTGGTATGTTTCGCTTAGCCATCAAAGATGAGATTCCAGAGCAGGCTAAGAAAATTAAATTTTATTACACAGGAGGCAGCAGTACTTTGAATGCTAAAACCGGTTACGGATGCGTGAACAGCAAACAGACAGAGATTTTAGATCTGGTAAAAAACCAGCAGGTTTATGAAGTTTATACCTTTCCTCACGAAGGAGATAAGAAATTGACTGTTACCATCGACATCTTAGATAAAAATGATTTTACAATAGCGACAACAACATTTTCTGATGTTCCCATCCTCAAAAACTACATAACGAAATATAGCGGTAAAATGTTTACTGGATTGTCGGGCGGAACTGGCGACATAGACATCGACTTTATTTTTGATCCGGAATGGGCTGGCGAAAACGAATACGAATTCTAAGAGTCATATCCATCTGATAGTTGAAGCCATTAGATAGTTAAAGTCATCTGATTTCTTAAAGTCATCTGAAAATTGAATCCATCTGAAAGTAGAATCCATCAGATAGTAGAATCCAACAGAAAGTAGAATCCATCTGAAAAGCAAGAGTACTAACAATCAGAAAGTTAGATAATAGAAAAGAGCCTTGAATAGAATTTAGTTTGGGATAAATTTTATTCAGGGAGGCTCTTTTGTACTTTTTAGTTTTCAAACATTTTATACTTTTTAGTTTTAAAATATTAGCGTTTTGAGGTACCCCTCCTTTGAAGGGTCTTTTTTTAAAGTACCCATCGTTATATTCGTTATAATATAATCCTTCATCAATCTTAGATGTTCCATTTTTCCACAAATATAGATAATTTTCAATTATTAAGAATTGATAATACAAAAAACCTTTGATTTTTAAGAAATTATCCATAATTTTGCACAAAAATAATATAACTCATATAGTTTTTGTGTAATGAAAAAGATTGTAACTTTTTGCCTGTTATTTGCCGCAATGCTCCCTATGAAGGCTCAAAATGTATTGACCCTTGATAGTTGCAGAGTCATGGCATTGCGCAATAATAAGCAAATCAATGCGTCAAGACTCAAGAAGGATATCGCTTACAACCTGAAGAAATCAGCAAGAACCAAGTATCTCCCCAAAGTAGATGCGCTGGGCGGATACGAATGGTTCAACCGTGAGATTTCCCTTCTCAACAGTAACCAGAAAAGTGCCATCAGCAATATCGGATCCAACTT
The DNA here is from genome assembly GCA_900554835.1 of uncultured Prevotella sp. GTDB lineage: Bacteria > Bacteroidota > Bacteroidia > Bacteroidales > Bacteroidaceae > Prevotella. The sequence continues at coordinate 3,283 of USJD01000099.1, forward strand.
AGGAGCTGGAGTTACCAACAACCTGAACACCATGATGGGCGAGCTTGTCAGTCAGGGACTTATCTCTCAGGAGGCTGCCCAGCAGATTGGTCAGGCACTCGGAAGCAAGTTGCCGGGAGTAACAGAAAAGCTTAATGGAGCAGGCCAAAATCTGGTAGATGCCTTCCGCACAGACACCCGAAACATCTGGGCCGGCAGCATCATGCTTCGTCAACCTATTTATATGGGAGGAGCCATCATTGCAGCCAACAAGATAGCTGATATTGGCGAGCAAATAGCTGCAAACGATATTGACATGCAGACGCAAAATACACTTTACAATATCGATCAGGCATACTGGATGGTTGTTTCTCTGAGACAGAAGCAGAAACTTGCCAACAGTTATAGAGATTTAGTCAAGAAACTGGATGATGATGTGCATAAAATGATCAAACAGGGTGTAGCCACGAAGGCAGACGGTCTCAAAGTCGATGTAAAGGTAAACGAAGCAGATATGCAGATTATGCAGGTAGAAGATGGGCTGACCCTCTCCAAGATGCTGCTCTGTCAGCTCTGCGGTATTCCGATGATTCAGGATATTCAGTTGGCTGACGAAGAAAAAGAATCACTTGCCCTTTCCGGTCAGGCGATTGATATTCATCAGCAAGAAGCGGCAGCATCCGATTCAGCCAAGAGTACCCGTCCTGAATTGAAAATGCTTCAGAATGCGATTGACCTTTCCAAAGAAAGTGTGAAATTGATACGTGCTGCTTATTTGCCACATGTAGCTTTGACTGGCGGTTATACGATTTCCAATCCAAATGTTTTCAACGGTTTTCAGAAGAAATTTTCAGGAGTATGGAATGTAGGCGTCCTCGTACAAGTACCGGTATGGAACTGGTTTGACGGCACCTATAAAGTACGTGCTGCAAAAGCGACCTCCCAAATTGCTCAAATGAATTTGGATGATACGAGCGAAAAAATCCATCTTCAAATCACCCAAAGCCAATTCAAGGTAAAGGAAGCAGAGAAGAAGCTCAATATGGCACAGAAAAATATCAAGAGTGCTGAAGAGAATCTGAGATGCGCTAACTTAGGATTCAAGGAAGGAGTGATGGATATTACGGATGTAATGGCTGCACAGACTGCCTGGCAGAAAGCCCAAAGTCAGAAAATCGATGCTGAAATTGATGTAAAACTTACCCAAATCGGCTTGAACAAGGCATTGGGTATTTTACAATAAACAGGGATAAACAGTTTGAACCATCCAAAAATGAACTGTTAACTGTTAACTCTGTTGACAACATATTGAGATTCGATTGAAAAAAGGGATTCTGAGAATTGGGATTCGATTTTTAAAAAAAGAATTCTGAAAATCGAAATTCGATTGAAATAAGAATTCTGAAAATTAAAATTCAATTGAAATAAGAATTCTGAGATTTGAAAATCGATTGAAAAAGGGATTCTGAGAATTGGGATTCAAATAAAATATCAAACAAGAAATAGGATTCAACACATTATTAAATATAAGGAATAAAGATTATGTCTAAGAAGTCACAACACAATAACATACTATTGGCAGTAATCGGTTTTACTGCTGTAGTCATCATCGTAGGCGTTATCGGTTTCTTCACTTTAGAGCACGATGACGAAACGATTCAGGGAGAAATCGAGGTTTCTGAGTATAGAGTTTCCTGCAAGTTGCCTGGCCGTATCGTAGAGATTCGCGTCAAGGAAGGCGACTACGTGCATGTAGGCGATACGCTTGCTATTCTCGAAGTACCAGAGGTGAAATCTCAGGAGAAAATGCTCCAGGCAACCAATGAAGCAACCATGGCTCTGCAGGATTTAACGGATGCCGGTGCCCGCAAGGAACAGGTACAGGGTGCTTACCAGCTCTACCAGCAGGCAATGGCAGCTGCAGAAATAGCTAAGAAAACCTACACCCGCATCCAGAATCTCTTCGATGAGGGAGTGATGAGCGGACAGAAGCGCGATGAAGCTTTTGCTGCCTATAAGGCTACTGAAGCTCAGGTGCAGGCTGCCAAAAGCCAATACGAAATGGCCAAGAATGGTGCCAGAGAGCAAGAGAAGAGAGTGGCTGCCAGCAATACTAAGGCTTCTAAAAGTGCAGTGGATGTAGTCAAGAACTTGCTCAAGGAGACCATTCAGGTGGCACAGGTAGAAGGCGAAGTTAGTTCTGTCTATCCTAAGGTAGGTGAACTGGTAGGCTTGGGCTCTCCTATCATGAGCATCTCCATCATGAACGATATGTGGGGCACATTCAATGTGCGCGAAGACCGTCTGGCTGGTCTCAACAAGGGTGCAGAATTCACAGCATTCGTTCCTGCTTTCAACAAGGACATTAAGATGAAGGTATATTATCTGAAAGACCAGGGCTCTTACGCTACATGGAAGGCTACCAAGGATAATGGCGATTACGACCGCAAGACCTTTGAGGTGAAGGCTCGCCCTATCACCAAGTTGGAGGGGCTGCGTCCTGGAATGTCTTTGATCATCAAATAAAAAGTGAAGAGTGAAGAACGAAGAGTGAAGAATTCAATTGTTTTATAACGAAGAATTCAATTGTTTATAACATAAATTTCAGGCTGTTCGTTAAGTTCAAAGTTCAACTTTTAAAGTTCTATGTTTAAGAAATTATATCATATTGCCCTCAGAGAATGCGGCATCATGTGGAAGAACCCTATCTATCTCTTCTGCATGATTATCTTCCCCATCGCGGTGGTGATTTTCTTCACCTCCCTAATGAAGGATGGCGTGCCTACTGATATGCCTGTGGGCATTGTAGATCAGGACCATTCTGCCACATCCCGCCAGTTGGTGCACAAGCTCGATGCCTTCCAGACCACAAAGGTTGTGTCTCATTACGAGAACATCGCTGAAGCAAGACATGCAATACAGAAGAACGAAATCTACGCCTTCTTAGTCATTCCAAACGGAACGGAGGCCGGTCTGATGGCTTCCCGCCAACCTAAGATTTCCTTCTACTATAGTAGTGTATCTCTGGCAGCCGGTTCCCTACTCTTCCGCGATTTGAAGACCATCTCCACTTTAGGAGGAGCCGCAGCAGGAATGGCCAAGCTTTCAGCATTAGGCAAGACGAATGATGAGATCATGACCTTCCTGCAACCTATCGCCGTAGATTTGCACATGATTGGCAATCCATACGCCAATTACAATTACTATCTCTCTACCGTGATGGTTCCGGGACTCATCATGCTTTTCATCTTCCTGATTACACCTTATTCTATAGGTACGGAACTGAAGTTCAACAGGGCCAGAGACTGGATGCAGATGTCAGGCAATAATCCTTATCTCGCCATCGCAGGTAAGATGTTGCCCCAGACACTCATCTTCCTGAGCATTTTCCTGCTATTCGAGTTCTACATCTATTATGTATTAGGATTTCCTCATCCGGGTGGCGCAGCGCCTATCATTTTGTTAGGCATTCTGAGTGTATTATCCTGCCAGTGCTTTGGCATTTTCGCCTTCGGTCTGATGCCATCCCTGCGCATGTCGATGAGCATTTGCTCACTTTGGGGCGTGGTAAGTTTCTCCATCTGCGGAGCCACCTACCCACTCTTTGCCATGGATTCACCCATCCAGGCTATCGGACAACTCTTTCCGATGCGCCACTACTATATGATTTACCAGATGAACATCTTCAATGGGTTCCCGATGAGCGATGCAGTACTCCACTGGAGCGCCCTCATCCTCTTCTGTGCCCTGCCTATCCTCACCATCTGGAACATCAAGAAGGCAATGCTGGTTTACAAATACTTGCCGTAGGAATGTGAAGAACGAAGAGTGAAGAATGAAGAGTGAAGAACGAAGAGTGAAGAGTGAAGAATTCAACGGCTTTACTAATCATAAAGTTCAATGTTAAAAGTCCAATATTCTATGTTAAAAAGTAGTTTATTATATAAGATCATCAATGGCATCTGGGATATGTGCTACATCTGGAAAACGGAAATGCGCAATGTTTTCCGCGACGAAGGTGTACTCATCTTCTGCGTCCTGGTTCCATTAGGCTATCCGCTTCTCTACTCGTGGATTTACAACAACGAGGTGGTGAGAGAAGTGGATACGGCTATCGTGGATTTGAGCCACACCCATACCTCCCGTGAGTTTATCCGCGATTACGATGCTGCTCCAGACACCAAAGCCACTTACTATTGCAACAGTCTCGATGAGGCGAAGCAACTGGTACAGAAGCAGGCTGTACACGGTATTGTCTATATTCCTGCCGACTTTGACACAAAGTTGAACCGCGGCGAACAGGCACATGTGGGAGTCTATTGCGACATGAGTCTGATGCTCACCTACAAGGCGATTTATCAGACAGCCCAAGCCGTAGCAAGCCACATCAACTCAGGCATTCAGATTTCGAAAAGTGGTGGTTTTACGGATAGAGACGACGAAATCACTACCGAGCCATTGGCCTTTGATGAGGTTCCGATATTCAACACCACCGTGGGTTATGGAAATGCCATTCTGCCAGGTGTACTGGTGCTCATCCTGCAGCAAACCATGTTGTTGGGCATCGGAATGGCGGCAGGTACTTCGAGAGAGCTGAACAGAAATCGCGAACTGATTCCTATCAGCAAGCATTATGGCGGTATTTTCCGAATCGTATTTGGCAAGGCGCTGGTTTATTTCATGGTTTATGCCGTATTGGGTATGTATCTCACATTGGCAGTTCCGAAGATGTTCGGCTTTGTAAGCATGGTTACGTGGACCACGATTTTGGGTTTCCTCCTTCCTTACATTCTGTCGTGTGTTTTCTTCGGACTGATGCTCTCATGCCTGGTAAGATATCGTGAGAATGTGATGCTCCTGGTGGTATTCACCTCCGTACCTCTGCTTTTCATGACGGGTATTTCATGGCCTCAGAGCAATATTCCAGCATTCTGGCAAGGTTTCGCCTGGGTTTTCCCATCCACATTCGGCATCAGAGGATTTCTGAGAATCAGCAGCATGGGCGCAAGTCTGTCAGACATTCTCCCAGAATTCAGAGCTTTATGGCTGCAGACGGGCATCTATTTCCTTGCCACCTGCCTGGTATTCAGACAGCAGTTGCGCTCTGCAAGAATCAAGGCAAAACTTCCTGCCGAAGTTGCCGAAGAAGAGGATGAAGCGGAAGAGCTTATCAAAAATCAAGAGGTAAAAGTTGCGGATTGACGATACAACCATCGAAAATCTAACTGTTAACTGTTGACTGTTGACATTTCTAAAATAACTCAAGTAAAATAAGAATTATCCTCAGGCTCTGAAAAACAGAAGGAAAAAAGAAAAAAGAGGGAGTGCATAAGTCCATGACACCCCCTCTTTTCTTTTATTATAAATGCGAACACGAATAATTCATAACGACTTATTCGCACAACTTTTACGGCAAATTACCTATGCGTACCAACAATCTTGTTACTTATGCGTACTGACGATCTTGGTAGGAGCCTTCTCGGCATTTCTGCGATTAACCACTGTCACGATGCTCTGGGCAAGGCTCAGGAAAGCCTGACCAGTAACGGAATCAACCTTGGTTGCCGCAGGCGCACCATCATCACCACCCTCGCAGATGCTCTGAACAATAGGAATCTGAGCGAGCAAAGGCACATTCATCTCCTTAGCGAGATTCTTGCAGCCCTCCTTACCGAAGATATAATACTTGTTCTCCGGCAACTCGGCTGGAGTGAAATAAGCCATATTCTCGATAAGACCGAGGATAGGCACGTTCACCTTGTCGTTCTGATACATGTCAATACCCTTGCGAGCATCAGCCAGAGCCACCTGCTGAGGAGTACTTACGATAACCGCTCCCGTAATGGCAAGAGTCTGAAGCAAGGTAAGATGAATATCGCTGGTGCCAGGAGGAGTATCGAGGATGAAATAATCCAGCTCGCCCCAGTCAGCATCACCGATCAACTGCTTCAAGGCAGAACAAGCCATTCCGCCACGCCACAACGTAGCAGTAGTAGGACTCACGAAGAAACCGATACTGAGCAGTTTGACGCCATACTTCTCGATAGGTTCGATGAGATCTCTTCCATCCTTGCGAACAGAATAAGGACGCTCCTCCTCTACACCGAACATCTTAGGCATGGAAGGACCGAAGATATCCGTATCAAGCAAGCCCACCTTATAGCCGAGCTTAGCCAAAGCAATGGCGAGATTGGCAGAAACCGTACTCTTACCAACACCACCCTTACCAGAACTAACGGCAATCACATTCTTCACCTGAGGCAGCAATTTGCCTACTTCAGGACGCGGAGCAGACTTATACTCAGTAACAATCTCCACCTCCACATCCGGAGAAATATGATAATGGATGGCAGCCTCAGCAGCCTTCACCGTACTCTTGAGGAAAGGATCTGTATCACGAGGGAAAAGCAAAACTACCTTCACCTTCATGCCATTGATACTTGGCGTATCAGCCAACATCTCACTCTCGATGAGGTTCTTCTTGGTACCAGGATAAATCACAGTAGCAAGAGCCTCTTCTATCAACTTAGGATATAATGTCATTATAATTATGTTTTGTTTTTGTGCAAAATTACCAATAAAATATGTAATAAGCAAATAAAAACTAAATAATTTCAGATATTAAACACTTTTATGTATCTTTGCAGAAATGTGTATACCAACGCAAGAAATATCAATTAAAACAATGATAAACATTAAGAAGATTTTATTGTCTGCTGCTTTTGTCGCTCTTGGCGGCATTTCAGTACTGGCAACCAGCAAGAGAAAAGAACCTGCCGTCCCAGCTCCTTCCACGATTTATTGGAACGATGCTTACGGCAAGGTTTACTACAGCAAGAACGCTAATGTTTCTCCAGTTGTCAAGATAGCCCTCAGCATGTTCTCAGACGACATGAAGTCCATCTTAGGCTATCCGGCAAAAGAGAAATCAAATGCCAACATTCAGATTTACCAGCTCGACCAGCTTTCCAACAAGGAGTTTTCTTCCATCGAGAAACTTGGAGTTCCGCTCCACCAGTTCATCACCCAGAAAGATGCATTCTGGATTGGTACCCGTCAGGGCAAAATCATCGTCGTGGGAAACAATGCCAGAGGAACTGCCTACGGCATCATGGAACTCTCCAGTCTGGCTGGCGTTTCACCCTGGACCAACTATTATCATGTGGCTCCATTGCAGAAGAAGACGCTCTCCCTTGCCGCAGGATTTGAATCCCTGCAGATTCCAGCCACAACCTACCGCGGACTCATGCTCAACGACCATGCATGGATGGGCAGGAAGAACCAGAGCCGTCTCTGCCGCCTGATGCTCCGTCTGAGAGCGAATACGATATGGGAAGGCGACAAGCATGGGGAAACTTCAGGAAAGCATGAGACAAATACCGGAAAGCATGGGATGAACATCGACAAACAGGTGACTGACAGTTTCGACATTCTCGTGGCAGAGAACGGAAAGGTGACAGAGACCGTTATCGGCAAGAAACACAACAAGAAACATAAGAAAAGTCTGGAACTCGCCAAACTGATCTGGGCAGACAACCAACTCTCTTTTTCTGACCTCTCACCAGCTCTGATGCTCAACGAACTCGGTGCAGACAGTCAGGACAGCGGTTCTCACAAAGGCAAGGCCCACAAGTCGCACAGTTCCCGCAGCCATGAAGACGAGGCTTGGATAGCCGATGTCAACAATCCCCAGGCAGGTGCCTACCAGCTCTCCCTTTTCATGGAACAGGCTTGGAACAGGAATGCAGCCACCACTGCCAACCTGGAGAAGCACTATGAGCAATGGCTCAGCAAGCTCTTCGGCGCCGCTATGGGAAGAAAACTGATGCCGATCATGAAGGAATACTACCGGCTCGTCAACATCCGTCCTACCGGATATATGACCATGCCTTTCGGCGAATACGAGTTTCATTCGGGCGAATTCGGCAACGAACTGGAGCGATATCTGTATGATTACGACCTGCTGAAGACCAAGGTAGCCAACGTAGGAAACACCCTCACGGCCTATCAGCAGCAAGGATTCCGCAGCATGATACTCAACCCTATCCTCATGGCAGCCCTCACAGCCGAGAAAGAATTGGAGGCACAAGAAGCACGCCATATCGCCCGTCCGGGACTTTTCAGCAAGGATAATGAAGCCAAGGCTGCCGCAGCGCTGAGTCTTACTGCCTATCAGAAACTGAAAGCAATCGACCCTTCTGCCCAGCCTCCAGTGCTTCCAGGCACCATGACGGCAGCAGAAATCAGGAAAAGTCTGCAGGATGCTTTCGACAGATCGGAAGACCTGAAGCCGCTCAGCTATGCGCTCATCAAGGATGTAATTGCGAAGAATGCCTACCAGTGGACTTCAGCCACACAGAGCAGCGTCCAGCTATTGCCTTTCACGGGGCACAGTACGAAAGCCGTCTCCATGAACAAGGGTGCCATCCTGAAATACGTGGTGAATACAGACATGGAAGGCGACGCCCGTTTCACCATAGGAGCGATTCCAGACTATACCAACCAGAAAGGAGATATGCGAATCAGCGTCATGATAGACGATCAGGAACCCGTTACGATTTCGCTCAAAAATGCGTATAATCACACCAACTGGAAGATGGATATTTGGCGCGGACAGACCCGAAAAAGCTTCTTTACCACACTCAAAAAGGGAAATCATGTGGTAGAAATCAAGGCTTTGGATGATCATATTATCCTCGACCAGTGGATACTCGACTTTGATGTGGACAGAGAATATTACGTGATTCCAGTCAGATAAAACAAGAAAAGACAACAGGCTTTTGAGCTATATTTAAACACAATTCGAGCCATCTATTACGACCGAACTTGGCGTAACAGATGGCTCGCTTTAGTCTTAATAGAAGCAGTCAATTGTCAACAGTTAACAGTTAACAGTTCTATTTTCCATACCCCCACCCCCTTCTATTAAAAAAAGTATATATATATATTATATTATAATAAGGTGTAAAAGTGGCAAGTAGAAAAAATCTAACTGTTAACTGTTGACTGTTAACTTTCTATTCCTTACTTTTCCAAAGGAATTTCTACAGGGAAAGGCTTGTCAGTCTTTTGCTTTTTTTCAGATTTTTGCGTGAATTCTCTCATTTTAGAATGCACAAAGAGGTTCTTTTTTAATTTTAGTCTATACATAATGAAGCGCTTTATATACGATAGAGAGTTTAAAACAAAAAAAATGCACTCCTAAGCCATCGCTGACCAAGAGTGCACTTCCAATTATCTCTCTCTTAAAAAATTTACTCAATAACGACAGTAGTCCAGCCGTGCTTATCCTCGATGGTACCATACTGGATGCCACGGAGGGTATCATACAGATGCTTGGAGATAGGACCTGGCTTCTCACCGAAGTTGTAGCGCTTGCCTGTATCCAAGTCGT
>USJD01000100.1 GCA_900554835.1 uncultured Prevotella sp.
ACCTCTACGGGCATTGATGCCATGTATGGCAAGTATATCCTCAACTTCGGTGGCGATGCCAAGCGCGACGAGGGTGTGAAACTCTTCGGCAACTACCAGTGGGAAACCATGCCTAATGCTGAACTGGCTCAGGGACATAATTCAGCCATCGTAGACCATAAGGGACGAGCACTCATCGTTTACCATACTCGCTTCTTGAACAGAGTTGAGGAGCATGAGGTTCGTGTACATCAACTCTTCGTTAACCAGGACGGTTGGCTGGTTGCTGCTCCTTACGAGTTTAGCGGCGAGACTTATACTGATAATGATATTGCTACCCAGCAGCTCTATGATGCAACAAAGGTAGAGGGTGATTATCAGATAATAGCTCATCCTTACCGTCAGAATACGGCAGCAATGGATTATGAGAAGCCTGTTACCATCCATCTCAATGCAGATGGTTCTATCTCAGGCGAGTATACCGGAAAATGGGAACTGGTGAGCGGTACAAGCTACATCAATCTTACCTTGAAGGGTGTTGCTACAGCCAATGCAGAGGTGAAGTTCAAGGGTGTGCTTACCGAGCAGACCATCGATTATACCAATATCAAAGCGCTCTGCTTTACAGCCCTCAGTTCTTCTGATGGTTTGGCTACATCAGGTGGTGCCAGCTTGCAGACTCGCGGTTTGAGTATCTGGGGAAGCAAGGCTGATGCCAAGGCGGCTATCAAATATACATTGGATAAGACCAGCGTTCCTTTCGCAGATGGCGCAACTTTGAATTCTATGCCAAAGCTCCCTACAGAGGTGCATCTCGGTGCTACCATTTCATGGAAGTCAAGCAATCCTTCTATTCTGACCGATGAGGGCGTAGTAAAAGGCAAGGGTAAGGTAACCATGACCATGACTGTCAGCAAGGACGGTTATGAATATACTAAGGATTATACCCTGAACATCGATGCTGAGGCTGAGGAAACAACTCCGGTTTACTATCCTGTTTCTGCACAGAAGAATCTTACGAATGCCTATGCTACCAACCTGAGTCAGGATTATACTGTGAAGGCTGGCAATAAGGCGCAGTTCAAGTTCTATAACTATACAGGAGGTGCAGAGGTTTACAAGAGTTGGGTATTGGGTGTTTCTAACGTTGCTCATGGCGCTACTGGCTATAAGGAGTATGTGATGTTGCGTAATGATAACTGGGAGAATATTGCCTGGGCCAACACCGGATGTGTCAACGATTACAATTGGGATACATTTGCGAAGGATATGAATGGCTCATTGGTAGATATGACCGTGGAATATGCTGCTACAGGTGCATTCAAGATGACTGCTGTGATTACCACAACGGACAATAAGGTATATCATTATTCATATACAAAGACTATTACAGATAAGCCATCTAAGGTTAACGTATTCTTTACGGGTGAGAATTCCTACATCGACGGCTCAAGCCTTTCTACAGGCATTGCGAACCCAATCATCATCCAAAAGAAGAATGATGGCAAGTGGTACAACCTGGCTGGTCAGCAGGTGGACAAGAGCTACAAGGGTGTAGTGATTGTAAATGGAAGAAAGTTTGTGAACAAGTAATTCTCTTATATATATATAATAAGGTGTAATTATATGAAGATTTCTAAAATACTATTGGGAGCAGCAATCATCATTGCTGCTCCTGTTGTAAAAGGAGGTTGCCAGGTGATGGCACAGAATGCGCCGCAGGAACCGATCGTGGTAGATACTCCTTTTGTTCACGACCCTGTGGTGGCGTATGAGAATGGCAAGTACTATCTCTACTGCACAGGTCATGGCATCACGCAGATGACTTCCACCGACCGCAAGCATTGGACCATTGTTCCTCAGGGTGTGCTGAAGAACAGCGAGATTCCAGCATGGACGCATGATAGTGTGCCTGGTTTTACCACGCATATCTGGGCTCCGGATGTTATCCGTTTCAAGAACAAGTGGTATCTGGCTTATTCCTGTTCTACCTTTGGCAAGAACACTTCTGCCATCGGCTTGTTGAGCAATACCTTCTTATCTGATAAGAATGGATGGAAGGATGAGGGCTGCCTCGTTGCCTCTAAGGGTGATAGAGATAATTGGAATGCCATCGATCCGAACTTCATCATAGATGAGAAGGGAACCCCTTGGCTTACTTGGGGCTCTTTCTGGGATGGCATCCAGATGATTAAGTTGGATAAGAAGACGATGCATGTGAAGAAGGGCGCCAAGCCTCAGACCATCGCCCGTCGTCATGCCGTAGGCGATGCATCAGCAGAACCGAATCCTACTTCTAAGTTTGCCGGCACCAATGCCATCGAGGCTCCTTTCATCATGAAGCATGGTGGTTATTACTATCTCTTCGTGAGCTGGGATTACTGCTGTCGTGGCATCAAGAGCAACTATCGTGTAGCCGTGGGCAGAAGCAAGAAGGTGGCTGGTCCTTATTTGGATAAGGCTGGCAAGGATATGCGCAATGGCGGAGGTACGCTGATTCTTGAAGGTGATAAGAAGGAATATGAGGCGATGGGCCATTGTTCAGCCTACTCCTTCCCCGATGGCGATTACTTCTTCTGTCATGGTTATAGTGTAGCCAAGAATGGTGCCAGCATCCTGGTTCAGAAGAGAATCAATTGGACGGAAGATGGGTGGTTGACGTTGGAATAAGATATATTAGCTAAGTGTTAAGACTAAGTTAAAATAGCGTTTATTCCGCTACGAACGACAAAAAATACAGTTTCGTAGCGAAATAAACGCTATTTTTTCGCTATTTCCGAATACCCGCCTACTGTCTCCATAAAGGTTCGTTTTCCCAACCTTGAGGAAATCCCATGGCATTCTTGGCTACTTCTGGATACCGTGACAGTAAGTCCTTGAAAACGCCTTCTTTTTTCTTCTATAGGCATCACGGTCTCCTTAGCTCTTATTTTTCAAAATTGTTTTGATTGGTGATATTTTGAGAAAATATTCTTGTTTAAATAGAGGAGTTTCGGATAAAAATAGTATCTTTGCAGCGGTTAGAAGTTGGAAAAGTGGCAGAAAAGACCCTTAAAAGGGTTGGAAAAGCTCCGTTTTTTACTCTAAAATAGGTTGGAAAAGTTCCGTAAGACCTATAAAATATACTTGAAAAAAGTAATATAGATATGCTTAATAGAAAGATATACAGTTATTTACGAGATTTCTTCGAAACAGAGAAAAAAACTCTTCTTGTTTCTGGCGCTCGTCAGGTTGGTAAGACTTTCGCAATCCGAAAAGTTGGAGCGGAATGCTTTGCGGATGTAGTGGAGTTCAATTTCTCTATTACCCTATCTATATGTTAATGTATCTTCAACCCGAAATGATAAAGAAACCTATATTCAGATTTGAGCCAATATAGGCTTTTATTATTTTTTTGCCAATAGATAAAAAACGAGGCGGCAAACTGCATCACGCAGGTTGCCGCCCAAATTGTTTCTAACTAACTAATTTTAAAATTATCAACTATTTTCTACATGTAAATTTAAACTTAAACTAAAATTCAATATCTTACTTTTATTTCAAACGGATGATATTCAGCGAGTTAGATGGAATCTCTACCGTAGCACCGTTCTTCTCTGTAGTTACGTAGTTTTCTACAGGATAGATGTTGGTAGGATTGTCGATGGTGTTCTCCTCCAGACCGTTCTTGGCTGAAAGACGGATGAGCTTGCCATTCTTGATTTCCTTGCCCTGAAGATTGATCTTCGCTGTGGTGTGCTCGGTGCTGGTGTTGGCAATCTTCAGGATTACCTCGCCCGTCTGCTCATCGAGTGTTGCTGTAGAGAAGATGCCAGGAAGGGTATTTGCCTTCAACTTGGTAGAGAATACTTCCTTGCCATCCAACTTGGCGAAGATGCTGTCGCCTACTACTTTCAGCTCGATGTCATACCACTTGCCAGTTTCAATTTTGCCTGGGCAGGTAGCAATCTGACTCTTGGCACCATTCACGATAGACTCCACGCCGTGCTGGGTATTGTTCCAGCCGCCAAGGTTCAACCAGCAGTAGTTGTTCTTATCCACGTAGTTGAAGATGATGAGGAAACCCTCGTTTCCGGCATCCTTTTTCGCGCGTACCTTATATATATAACCATTGCTGGTAATCTCGCCTGGGTTCAGACGGATGCAGCTCTCTTCGTTGCTGGTTTGCTTGATGATGCTGCCTTCTGTCTTCCACTGACCGCGGATATCGGTAGGCAATTCCTGAAGCGTCATTGGCAGTGCCTTTCCGTTCTCATCGCTGTAGCCCTTGTCTTCGAAAGAAACCTGAGTACCCCATGTTCCCATACCCACACGGCAGATGGCTGGCTTCACCTGAGTCTGGTCATACTTGTATGGATTCTCCTGGTTCACCTTCAGTACACGGGTACCGATATTGTTGGCCATCACGTTCTGAACGTAGTAGGATGGAGTTCCGAATACCTTATCTGATGTATATTGAATCATGTCTGGTGCCCACATACGGTTGTTGAGGTTGGCAAAGATTGGAGCGTAGGATGCCATGGTCACAATATCAGAGTTGTTCTCGATGCCCATCATATAGACAGCCTCACCGAGAGCTGCATCGAGCGAACCCATATTGCCGAAGCCCTGTGTTACGGCATATTCGCCTACATAAATCTCGCTGCCCTTGCGGTTGTAGTTGTCATACTTGTTGAAGTTCTCGGCAAACCAGGCTGGGTTTCTGTAGTAGTGCTCGTCGAGGAGTTCTACGCTCTCATCGCTGTGCCACTTAGGATTGTCATCGCCCCAAGCCACCACGTTGCCGATGAGGTGCATCTTAGGATATTTTGCCAATACGGCATCCTTGAACTTCTTGAAGCGCTCGTAGTAATGGTCGCTCTGAGCCGCAGGATCCGGCTGGTTGTTCTCATTACCAATCTCCAGATACTCGATATTGTATGGTTCTGGATGACCATTCTTGGCACGGAGCGCACCATATTTAGAGGTAACAGGACCATTGGCATACTCCAGGGCATTCATGCACTCGTCAATCCAAGGCTGGATGCTATCCACAGGAGTCATGCCGCCGTGCCACAAACCAACATTCACAACATAGAGAGGCTTGGCGTTCAAATCTTCGGCAAGCTGAAGATACTCGTCGAAGCCCATACCGTCGCTGGTACGGTAGCGCCAGTTTACGTTCTTATGACCTGGACGTTCCTCGATAGGACCGATGGTCTTCTCCCAGTGGAATGCATTCTCTGGAGATTCCTGTCCCTCTACGTAGCAACCGCCAGGGAAACGTACGAACTTAGGATGGATATTATAGAGAAGCTGCGCCAAGTCTGGACGCAAGCCATTTTCGCGATTCTTGAAAGTAGGAGGGAAGAGGCTTACCACATCGAGAACGATGGTACCCTTGCCATCGGCTACGAGTTCGAACTGAGCCTTTGCATCGTTTCCGTTGGCAGTCAACTCAGCCGTATATTTTGTCCACTTCTTGCCAACCTTGGCATTGAGTGCGGTTTCTGCATACACCTTATCGCCCTTGGCGTTGGTGAGGCGAGCCTTCAATCCGCCTTTATAGTTACCTTTTGCCCAGAAAGAGAGCTTGTAGGTTCTGCCTTGAACAGCATTGATGCCCCAGAAACCTTCGTTGATGATAGAAGCAGTGGCAGCAGGTTTGGCAGCGATGGTCAATTGGAGCGCCTTGCCCTGTGCCTTGTTGAGCAAACCCTTATTGATGAGTTGTGCATTGATCTTAGCACCTTCCTGAGCTGCAGTTTTCCAAGTAGGAATATCCTTTTCCGAATCCTCGAATGATCGGTTGCTGATGAGTTCGGCATAGAGACCACCGTCAGCAGCATGGTTGATGTCCTCGAAGAAGATACCATATAAATTAGGTGAAACCTTGATGCCTGGATTAGAGGCATCCACATTGATGGTAACTTGGGCATTGGCAGCCATGGTTGAGGCGAGCAATGCAGAAAGTAAAATCTGTTTCTTGTTCATTGTTTATTCTTAGGCTTTTTATTTCCGTTTTATTTAATTACAATTGCAAAATTACGAAGAAACAGCAAAAATGGGGTGGACAAAAAGTGAAATATAGTGTAAAAGGTGGATTTTTAGCTGAAAATCCACCTTTTTATGGGATCATTAAAGACTAAAATTTCAAATAATCTTGTAAAAAACAAAAGAAAATAGCGACAAAAAAGCTTATTTCCTAAGTACAAAAGACTTGTTTGCGACTCGTATCTCTGAAAGATAGGAATCTGTGTTTCGGGTTTACGGGTGGTGTCTTACTTGTATCCCCCCTTGTGTTTTTCGGGGGCTCAAAAGTGCTCTTACCCGAGCGCAATATTGCCTTTACCTTGGCACAATAGTGCCCTTCCTTAGGCACTTTACAAACTTGGTGAGACAAGAATATCTGCTTGGTATTCTGTTCGCTTGCGATTTTACCCTTCACCCTTCATCTTTTCGTCTGGAATGCCGATAAACACAGGGGTTTTGAGGATGAAGGGTAAAAGTCAACCCTTCATCCCCCTTCATTACCCTTCATCTTTTTCTTGATTTTGCCCCTCTTATGAGTCCATCCAGTCGTCTATTAAGACTATAGCTTGCCTTCATAGACGGCTGCCCTTAGGCTTCATAGCCGATTCTTCTTGAGCTGAAGGACGATGAAGGCCGATGAAGGGTGCTTTTTAGTTGTTTTGTTTGTAATTATCTGTATATCAGATAATTATGTTGGCAGAATGAAGGGTGAAGGGTTTTCTCCGTTTCGCTTTTAAATTTTCGACTTTTATTTATTACTGCCAAATAAAATAGGAAGATTTTGTTTAATATAATAGCACCAATCCGGCGAAAGCCGAGTAGAGTATCATTCTTATCGGATTGATCTTCATTACCTTCACGCCGATAAAGGTGGCGAAGAAGAGAGCGATGGAGATGTAGAAATGCCAGGGATTCTCTGGAGTAGAGAAATTCTCTGGAGTCATCAGAAGCAGGGCTGCGGCGCCTACCAAGCCCACGATGCATGGGCGCAAACCGATGAAGATGCTCTGCACCATCGATGTGTTCATATATTTATACAGCATTTTGCTGATTAGAATCATCAAGACAAAAGAGGGGAGAACCAGGGCGAAGGTGGCCGTGGCACTTCCGAGTACTGCCATCATGCCGTTCATGCCGGCATTGTGGACAGCAGTATAGCCACAATAGGTGGCGGTGTTGATACCGATAGGTCCCGGCGTCATCTGTGAGATGGCCACTACATCGGTAAACTCTTGCATCGTCATCCAATGATACTGCGTCACTACCTGTCCTTGAATCAGGGAAATCATGGAGTAGCCACCTCCGAATCCGAAGATGCCTATCTGAAGGAATACGATGAAAAGTTGAAGAAATATCATAGTTTATTCTCTTTTTAATTGCAAATGTACTGATTTTCTTGATTACCACCAAATTATTTTAAAAAACTTTACGCTCTTTTTGGTAAATAAGTGTAATTTCCTTGCTGTTATTGGAAAAAAGTTGTAAATTTGCACGTGAAAAGCTGGAAAAAAGTTGCAACTTAAAGCCTGAAAAGCTGGAAAAAAGTTGCAAATGAGTATCCGAAAACCTGGAAAAAAGTTGTAAGAATATGCTTAAAAGAAAGATAATCAGTGAGTTAGTAAAGTGGAAGCAAGAATCTTCTAATAAGGCACTTCTCATAAAAGGTGCTCGACAGATTGGCAAGACTACTATTGTTCGCCAATTTGCAATGGCTCATTATAAAAATATGGTTGAGATTAACTTTGAGCAGATGCCTATGGCAAAACAAGCTTTCGAAGGAAATCTGGATGCACGTACCATTCTGATAAACTTATCAGCTATGGGATTCGGACCTTTGGAGCCAGGGCAAACACTGATATTCTTTGATGAGATACAGTCTTGTCCTAAGGCTCGTACTGCAATCAAATTTTTAGTTGAGGATGGACAATATGATTATATAGAATCTGGTTCTTTGTTAGGTATTAATTATAAGGATGTGTCTTCTTATCCTGTAGGATTCGAAAGAGAATTGGATATGTATCCACTTGACTTCGAGGAATTTCTTTGGGCATGTAATATCAGCAAGGATGTAATTGAAATGTTGAAAGAGTGCTACCAAAATTTGCGTCCTGTGCCTGAATTTCTGCATGGTCAAATCATGGAGCGTTATCGCCAATACTTGATAGTTGGTGGTATGCCAGAAGTTGTTGTTACCTATTTGGGCAATGAGGATTTCAATAAGACGATAGCTGTTCAGAAGGACATACTGAATGGTTATCGTAATGATATTTCTAAATATGCAGGTAATGACAAGTTGTTGGTAAAGTCTGTGTTTGATGCTATTCCAGGGCAGTTGAGTAAGCAAGATAAGCGTTTTATATTAGCTTCTATTGAAAAAAATGCTTCTCGTCGCAAGTATGGAGCACCTACGCAATGGCTTGTTGATGCAGGTATGGCGTATTATTCCTTTAATGTCGGGGCTTTCGAATTGCCTTTTCCTATCCATGAGAATCTGAGACTATACAAGTTGTTTTTTGTCGATTCTGGTTTGATGTGTGCTATGATGCTCAATGGTATTCAGGCACAGGTCTTGTCGGGAGATATTGATGTGAATGAAGGGGCATTGACTGAGAATTATGTAGCAGGAGAATTTGCCAAGCATGGCATTTCTCTCAACTATTATGACAGAAAGAGTAAGCATGAGCTGGATTTTATTTTCCCAGAGATGAATAAAATTAGTATTGTGGAAGTGAAATCTGGTAAGGATTATAAGCAACATGCTTCTCTCGATATGGCTCATTCGCTTTTTGCTGACAAAATCAATCGGCGTATTGTCATGAGTGGTAATAACTTGGAAATAGATGATGGGTGTATCTATTTGCCGTTTTACATGAGTATGTTTTTGGGTGGTGAATAAATTTATTAGTCGTGGAAATTTCCATATTCTTTTTTTAAATTACTCCGTCGGCTGAATAAACTGTCCATAGACGTATCCACCTAAGGCTGCTACGATAATTACCCAGATAGGGTTGACGCCCATCAGCCTTATCAGGAGGGCAGATAAGATAGGAACCCAGCAGTTGACGAACGAGATGTGGGCACTCTTGGCCAGTGAAAAGGTAGGAACGGCTATCAGAGCCACGACGGCAGGACGGATGCCTGCAAACATCGCCGCAATCACCTTGTTGTCCTCAAACTGATGGAAAAACATAGAAATCGCTAATATAATAAGGAAGGAAGGCAACGAAGCGCCGAGGGTGCAGACGATGGCTCCCGGTATCTTTGCCAACTTATATCCGAGCAGGGAACTCATGTTGATGGCCAAGGCGCCCGGACAAACCTGAGTCGTGGCAATGGCATCCAAGAATTCCTCCTTCGTCATCCAATGATGCTTATCGACGACTTCGGATTCTATAATAGGAATCATGGCATAGCCACCACCAAAGGTGACTATGCCAATCTTCATAAATGTTTTGAATAATGTAAGATAACTTACGCTATTATTCATTGTTTACCTTTTTACTTTTTACTTTTTAAAAGCTCTTTCTTCAATCCACTGACGTGCATTGACAAATGCCTCAATCCAAGGAGTTACCTCGTCGTTGCGGCGATCAGCTGGATACCAAGCGTTCTGCCATGGGAAGATAGCACGCTCCAAGTGTGGCATCATAGCCAAGTGGCGGCCATCTGCAGAGCAGATACCTGCTACATTATAGTCACTGCCGTTAGGATTGCCTGGATACTCTGCATAGTTGTACTTCGCAATCACATTGTAGTGATCCTCTGGTTCTGGCAAGTAGAAACGACCCTCGCCGTGAGCTACCCAGATACCAAGTTTGTCACCGCTCAGGCTACCAAACATCACACTGTCGTTCTGAGGAATAGTCAGACCGAGGAAGGTGCTCTCAAACTTCTTGGAAGTATTGTGGCAGAGGTGTGAACGATGCTTGTGCTCAGGATTGATGAGGTTCAACTCTACCATCAACTGGCAACCGTTGCAGATACCGAGTGAAAGGGTGTCCTCACGAGCATAGAACTTGTCGAGTGCTTCCTTAGCCTTAGGATTGTAGAGGAATGCACCAGCCCAACCCTTAGCAGAGCCGAGAACGTCGGAGTTAGAGAAACCACCGCAGAATACGATGAAGTTTACATCCTCCAAAGTCTCACGACCAGAAATCAAGTCGGTCATCATGACGTCCTTCACGTCGAAGCCGGCGAGATACATTGAGTAAGCCATCTCACGCTCACCATTAGTACCCTTCTCACGGATGATAGCTGCCTTGATGCCTGATGGAGTGCGACGGTTAGCGTCGAGACCATAGCTTGCGAGAGTGCCCTTGAAGCCGTAGCCGAAGTTCATCTCGATAGGCTGCTTCTTATAGTTGGTGTAGCGCTTCTTAGCCATACCGTTCATGCTCTGCTTGCGGTCGAGGAGGTAAGAGGTCTTATACCAGTCGTCGCGCAAAGCGTCGATATCAAACTCGTGCTCGAAGCCTTCCTTCTTGATGATGATCTTGCGGAGCTCAGGAGCAGGATAACCAATCTTAGCATAGCCGATACCGTTCTCATCGAAGAATGCCTTCAACTCGTCCTTGTGAGCATCGCTTACCTGAATAACAACACCTGGGTTCTCTGCGAAGAGAGTCTTGATGATGTCAGCATCAGCGATGTCGTGGAGGTTGATCTTCATACCACCCTCTACGTTGGCGAATGTCATCTCCAGGAGAGTAGTAATCAAACCACCGGCACTGATATCGTGACCAGCCATTACCCAACCGCGGTTGATGAGTTCCTGTACAGCGTTGAAGCAGTCAACGAAGTACTCAGGGTTCTTCACGGTAGGAACATCGCTGCCCACCTTGCCTAAGCTCTGAGCGAAGGCAGAACCACCGAGGCGCTGCTCGTCGAAGCTGAAGTCGATATGATAGAGGCTTGAGTTCTTGTCGTTGACGAGAACAGGGCTAACCACCTTCTTGACATCTGAAACCTCACCACCAGCACTTACGATAACGGTACCTGGAGCGATGATCTTCTCGCCGTTAGGATACTGCTGGGTCAATGAGAGAGAGTCCTTACCTGTTGGTACGTTCACGTGGATGGCGCAGCAGAAGTCTGACAAAGCCTTCACGCCCTCGTACAAACGAGCATCCTCACCCTTCTGGCTGCGGCAAGGCCACATCCAGTTAGCAGAGAGACTGATGCTGTCCATACCATCTGCCAAAGGAGCCCAAACGATATTGGTCAATGACTCTGCTACAGAGAGTACAGAACCAGCCTTAGGATCAGCCAAACCAGCCTGAGGAGCATGACCCATAGCAGTTACGATACCCTTCTTGCCACGGTAGTCGAGTGCTACAACACCACAGTCGGAGAGTGGCAACTGAATCTGACCCTGGCACTGCTGACGGGCAATCTTACCAGTTACGGAACGGTCCACCTTGTTGGTCAACCAGTCCTTACAAGCTACAGCCTCCATCTGGAGAACACGCTGCAAGTACTCGTCGAGGTTATCTGCAGAATAAGTTACATTTTCATATTTGCGCTCTACGGTCTCATCTACCATCACAGTCTTAGGAGTATGACCGAACATCTGAGCTACATCGAGGTCGAATGGCTTCACGCCGTCAGCCTGCTTGAAGCTGAAGTGAGCATCGCCTGTAGTCTCACCAACCACGTACATTGGAGCACGCTCACGGTCGGCAATCTTCTGAACCTCGCTGATATACTTCTCGTCGATGAGCAAGCCCATGCGCTCCTGGCTCTCGTTGGCGATGATTTCCTTGGCGCTCAAAGTCTTGTCGCCGATAGGCAACTTAGCCATGTCGATTTCGCCACCGCACTCTTCTACCAACTCAGAGAGACAGTTCAAGTGACCAGCAGAACCGTGGTCGTGGATGCTGACTACAGGGTTCTCGTCGTTCTCAACGAGTGCACGAACCAGGTTGTAAGCACGCTTCTGCATCTCAGGGTTGGCACGCTGAACAGCGTTCAACTCGATACCATTGCTGTAACGACCTGTATCTACAGAAGAAACAGAACCGCCACCGAGACCGATGCGATAGTTATCACCACCTACTACGACAACCTTGTTGCCCTTCTGTGGCTCGCCCTTCTTATAGTCACGCTTCTTGCCGTAGCCTACACCACCAGCGAGCATGATTACCTTGTCGTAAGCATACTTCTCGCCGTTCTCCTGGTGCTCGAAAGTAAGCACAGAACCCGTGATGAGAGGCTGACCGAACTTGTTACCGAAGTCAGAAGCACCGTTAGATGCCTTGATGAGGATCTGCTCAGGAGTCTGATAGAGCCATTTGCGCACAGGCAGGATATCTTCCCAGTCGCGCTCCACATCGCTCTTACCGTTGTCATCCTTCAAACGAGGATAAGCAGTCATGTAGCAGGCAGTACCTGCGATAGGCCATGAACCAACACCACCACCCATACGGTCGCGGATTTCACCACCCGTACCGGTAGCAGCACCATTGAAAGGCTCTACAGTAGTAGGGAAGTTGTGGGTCTCAGCCTTCAGCGAGATGACACTCTCGATATCCTTCACCTGGAAGAAATCGCTGGTCGTCTGATCGGCTGGAGCAAACTGCTCGATAACAGGACCCTGAGAGAAAGCCACATTATCCTTATAGGCAGAGAGAATCTTGTTAGGGTTCTCCTGAGTGGTCTTCTTGAT
>USJD01000101.1 GCA_900554835.1 uncultured Prevotella sp.
TATAAAATTCTTTCTTTTCAGACTTACAAAGCTATATGCTTAATCCCCCTGGTTTGTCGGGTGAGCCAAAATAACAGCTACCTATTATTCGGAATGAAACTATAGCATCTGCGACAATTCCCATGCCCTTACATGCGTAATGCCCTTGCGAGAAGGCAACTTAAGATCGTCAAGCGATACTACAACTTTTTCATAGTTATCTGCTATACTTTCCAACGGAGCATATTCACGCTCTATCGTCTGCTCATCTACAAGCATATAAGTGGCTTGTACATAGATAATACGATCGTTCTTGATGGCAACGAAATCAACTTCTTTATCCTTAATACTCCCCACATACACATCATATCCATGACGTAACAGATCCAGATAAACGAGATTCTCCAACAGATACCCCGCTCCATATCCGAATCCGGCATAGAGATAATTTTTGAACGACAAATCGTTCATATAGTATTTACAACTGCCAGAAAGAATCTCCTTCCCTTTGATATTATAGCGCAAAGCACGATGTGCAAGATAAACTTCTTCTATATAGCCCAAATATAGAGATACTGTATCATACGAAGTCTTGCGCCCTTTGCTTTTTATGAAGTTGGTAATATTGGCAACAGAAAGAAGATTGGAAGAATTATTAACCAGATAGGCAAACAAATCTTCGAGCAATCTTACATCGCGAATCGTATATCTGCGTATGATGTCTTTCAGTAATACCGTATCCTTCAGTCCTGATATATAGTTACGTTTCACATCGGAAGACTGGAAATGCACGAGTTCCGGATAACCTCCATCAGCCATATACTTCAAATAACTCTCTCTGCCGACAGGGAGTTGATGAATGCTTGCATATTCCTCGTAAGACAAAGGGAATATGTGAAATTCCACATATCTACCAGATAGAAGAGTGGATAATTCTCCAGAGAACATCTTAGAATTAGAACCTGTGATAAATATCTCGTAATCTTCAGTATAATCTTGAGACAACGAGTTGACCACACGTTCCCAACCATCAATATCCTGCACTTCATCTATAAAGATGTAGATTCGTCCTTCAGGTTTTAATTCCTCTCGGTACAGACGGATAAAATCATCCAAATCCTTATAGTTTTCTATAAAATCGAACGCCGTCAGTTCTCGGTTGATAAAGACAATATTATTGCTGCTGACACCCTGTTGCACAAGATGCATGGCAGTTTGACGCAATATATAACTTTTTCCCACACGTCGCTGTCCCGTAAGTACCTTCACCACCTTGCTGCCAAGATACGAAGCGACACTTTCGGTATAAAGTGGACGGGGAAAACCGCAATCGATGGTGTTACCAAACCAAAGATTATACTTCTTTACTGATTCTATATTTTCGTTCATACTCGAATTTTTGTGCAAAGATAGCATTTTTTTCGTGTATAGACGAAAAAGCATCTATTTTTAACAAGATTTTCGTCTATAGACGAAAATTTCCTCCTTTTTATCAATTTTTTCGTCTATGGACGAAAATCTTAAGCAAGAAAGATTGCCTCATTCTTATTTCTTAGCAATCCATTTCGGCAAAACCAAGGTGCCCATTACCAGGAATGGGTAATAGAAGATGGCGCGCCAGAGCATGGCGGCAAGGATGGCTACAGAGGCATCGGGAACGAGCGATACTGGAAGACGGAATAAGGAAGCTGAGACTCATCGAGTCCTGGCATTTCCGGGGTTACTACCGCCACGTCCCTGCCCTGCTGGTAAAAGCAGCGAGCCAAATTGCTTACCGTGAGTGAAACGCCATCCATGACGGGTGGAAAACATTCATTGAACAATCCTATCATAATCTGAAAATCTTATTTTGTTATTATCCTATTTTTGCGTAATATAAAAGCTATTTGAGAATCTTAAAATCTTCTATTTAAGAATCTTATAAATCGGCGAAGCCTCCGGCTTCTGATTATCATCATTCGTAAACGGAACCTTCAGGATGCTGGCGATGGTGGGAGCCACCTGCTTGGTGTAGATGGTTCTGCCCCCTTCCATTTCTCCCAGATGCTGGATGTCTTTTCCGAAAGCCACCAGCCAGGTCTGGTTGCTGCCCTTAATTCTTCTGCCATGTTCCGCCCAGGAAGCCTGGGAATCTACTTCGCCTCTGTTGGCATGAGCACCCAGGCTTTCTCCCCTGCCATGATCGCAGGTAATGAGAAAGGTGGTGTTGCCCTTGTAAAATGGGTCCTGCTGGCAGCATTCCCATAACTGTCGAATAAACTGGTCGTTCTGATGGGCAGCATTCAGATACTCCTTCCATTTGCCATGATGCCCATAATAATCGGTCTCGCAAAACTCTACGAAGAGAAGCTTGGGATGCTTCTCCTTGAGGGTCTTCAAGGCGCGGTTCAGAGTCACGCTGTCGTTTCTTACCTGCTTGCTCACCCTGTGAGGAGAGCGGAAATCCACCGGCAATTCACTCCTACGATAATTCAGGATATAAGGAATCACATCCCAACTCGCCACGGCATTCACTCTATCCTTATACTCAGAACAAGCCTCAGCCAATTCCAGAACCGAGCGGTTGGGGTTATACTGCTTGCGGTTGTCGAAGATGTGCTCATCATCGGTTACGCCACAGAGCATCTCGCTGTAACCGGCATAGGATTTCCAGATGCCGTTGGCCACCTCCATCTTCGATTTCCGGTTACGGTTGCCTATCATGCAGCCTTTCTTCCTGCCCATCTCCCAGAGAAACGGCATCAGACTGTCGCGCCTGGCACCCTCAAACACCTCCTGCCATCTCAAACCATCAATGGCAATCACTACCACTCGCGACTCCTCCTTCTTGCTATCCTTGCCATACACGGCGAGCAGGAACAACAAGGGAAGAAGCAGCAACAATGGAATCATTTTCTTCTTCATAAGCCTGGTTCTCCTTTCTATGATAATAAGTATCGTAAGCGTTTTCGATGGCGGCGACGATTCGGGTATCAGCATGGTTCTCCCACATTCTGAACTCCACATCTTCCTCGTAATCACGGGCGAAAGCCTTCAGTTTATCGATGTCGAAATCATCGCTCACCACGCCTGCCATCTCTCTTTCCGCATCCATCGCATTACATTCCTGTTCTACATGAGCCGGAATCAGCATGCAAGGCTTGCCCATATAGAGTGCCTCACAGACACTCTCGAATCCGGCGGTGGTGGCGAATGCCTTGCAGCCAGCCATCATCTTGAGGAACTTCTCGTCGTTGATGCGATGGAAGGTGAGCGTATCATCCACCTTCAGTTCTTCGGGCGCATCCGGCTGATCCCAGAAGAAATGGAGATGGGTATGGGGATGCTTCTCGTGCCAAGCCTTCACATCCTCGGCAAAGCCGGCATTGAGCATATAGCCCATGATGTAGTCGCCATGATGGCGGATGATGGTCTTGGCTTCCTGACGGAGCAATGGTGGAACCACCTTGATGCCGTGCACAGGCTCATCCTTGTAGTCACGGATGGAGAGCGCCAACTTGGCTGTGGCTCCCATACAGGTGATACGGGTAAAGAACTTCAATAAGGATTCTGGTACGGAATACTTTCCAGGCATCTGGAAAGAGGGATGGAGGAAGAGGTACTGATGACCGATGCAAACCTCCGGGATTCCGAAACGGAAAAGGGAACAGGTAATGCCGCACAACACCTCATAGAAATTGATGATGATGTCGGCTCCACTCTCCTGGATATTCTTTCGTATCAAATGGATACTGGAAAGATAGCCAGGAACCAAGAGCGTATTGTAAGCCAGGGAGCGCAGGAGATTGAACTTACGGTTGTCCTTAGATGGCAAGAAATTAGGACTGTCGAAAACCTCGACAGGAGTACCTATCTTATCTTGGAAGAACTCAGGAATCACCCTGTTCTTGCTCTTGCCCACTAAAACTTTCACTACTTCATGACCCTCGTGCAGAAGCATCTGCTTAAGCGCCAACGCCTGGGTGAGATGACCTCTACCCTCTCCTTGAATTACAAAAATTACCTTCATTTTTCTTTTTACATCTTTAAACATCTGATATTTTGCTGGCGAAGTGGCAAATGCATGTTACACGAAACAGTTCATCGCCCCTTTCCGAGTGCAAAGGTATAAGTTTTATATTTCAAAGATGTGAGAGAAAAATGAAGATAGGGTTAAAAACTCAGAATACGATTAGAGCCCTATTCCAGAATCGGGTTCCGAAATAGGGCTTCTAAAATAATATACTAGAATATCGGCTGACCAACGCAACCATTTGGCGCCTGCACATGAAGCAGGGCGGCGATGGTTGGCACAATATCGGTCATGAAAGTCTGCTTGGTGGTTGCACCATGCTGAATACCCCAACCCATGAAAACCAACGGAATATGGGTGTCGTATGGATTCCACTCACCATGGTCGGTTCCCTTCATGCCGTGGGCATAGAAATTCGGCTTCAAAACGATGGCCACATCTCCGCTACGCTCTCGGTTGTAACCATTCACGATACGCATCTTCACATTCTCAGGAATGCTCTCGGTCATCGTCTTCTCCATATCGCAGGCGTACTGCACGCAGCTGTCTTCCTTCAAAACATCCACCACACTCTGCTTGATCTTGGCGAAATCCAACTTGTTTTCCTTGATGATGTTACGGTTAAAGAACACCTGATAGTTCATCACAGTCTTCACCAGTTCACCCACGTTAGGATACTCCTGAACCAGGGTCTGATTCAGTTTCTTAGCCACCGCATCACCATCCCAACTGCCCGCAGGAATGCAGCGGTCTTGCAGGAAACGGGCGTTGTTCATCGCTCCATGATCGGCACTCAGGAAAACCAGATAGTTGCCCTTGCCCACCTTCTCATCAAGATAAGAAAGGAAATCGGCTATCGCCTTGTCAAGGCGCAGATAAGTATCCTCGGTCTCTACCGCATGAGTTCCCACCTGATGACCGATATAATCGGTGCTGGAGCAACTTACTGCCAGCAAGTCGGTTTCATTATCTGCACCCAACTGCTCGCCGTCTATCGCAGCCTTCGCCAAATCTATCGTCAGCGAATTGCCGAAAGGAGTTCTTCTGATGATTTCATAACCATATTTCTTATAAAGAGCCGGGAGATTGAGCGGCAGCGTAGCCTTCACGCCCTTGCGGATTCCATCCTCGTACTCGTTCTCATCTTCCGTACTCTCGATGTAAGTATTCTTAGGATAGAGCGTGTTCCATTTTTCCGATAGATAACGCTCTGGCAGATGCTGGTTGTTGAAAGCATCCACCCACTTTGGCAACTGGTTCATATAATAAGTACTGGTGATGAACTTGCCGCTCTCATCATCAAACCAGTAGGCGCCGTTTGGATTATGACCGGCAGGAAGAATGGAAGCACGGTCTTTCAAAGCCACACCTACCACCTTGGCTCTGCCATTGGATGCAATCTTCATCTCATCGCCGAGAGTCGTAACCCAGAGATTTCTTGGCGACATCAAGCCCGCCTTACTGTTGGAGCCCACCGGTTTCACGGTTTCATCATCCGTGCAATATACCTTCTTGCCGTTTTTCACAAAATTATTTCCAGCTATGCCGTGAATAGACGGAACACTGCCCGTATAAATGCAGGTATGACCGATGGCTGTAACCGAAGGAACATAAGGAATCATTGTATTTTCGCATGAAAAACCCTCGTGCAATAATCGTTTGAATCCTCCTTCACCATAGCGTTTCTGATAACGATAGAGATAATCCCATCTCATCTGATCGACAACAATGCCCACTACCAACTTTGGGCGCTGAACAGCGGATGAACTCATCTGTTGAGCGGATGCAGAAGTGCATCCTAACAAGGCCATCACTATAAAATTAAATACCTTCATTTTTCTTGATTTCTTATTTTAATTTCCTGAACTATCTTAAAAATTCAGCCTCTGAAGGAGGCGTGATATTCCTTTCTCCTTTTCGGCTGCAAAATTAGTTACATCATATTTCAAAGATATGATGGAAAAATGAAGAAACCATTAAACTCATCAGAACCAATCGGAATAAATCGTATGAGATAAGTATTTGCAATAAAAATTGGTAAATTCTTGCTTGCTCTTTCAAAATATTGTATCTTTGCACCCGCAATCGAAAGAAAAAAAGAAGTAGCAGTAATAATTATTATTATTTAAGACAAAATGGGAGATAGAATAACAACAATGGAACTGGGAATGCAGCGACGCACAGAACTGCTCTTGGGAAAAGATAATCTGGAGAAATTACAATCGGCACGTGTGCTCATCTTCGGTATTGGAGGTGTGGGTTCATGGTGCGCCGAGGGATTGTTGCGTAGTGGCGTGCGCAACATCACTATCGTGGACAGTGACCGTGTCTGCGTAACCAACTGCAACCGCCAGCTGATGGCAACAAGCCGTACCATCGGAGAAGTAAAGGTGGATGCACTGCGCGAACGACTGCTGGAAATCAATCCCAATGCCAACATTACGGCTTATCAGAAAATCTATCAGGCAGAAACGGCCGACGAATTCCACATGGAGGAATATGACTTCATCATTGATGCCATCGACTCACTCAAGGATAAGGCCGACCTGATACTCCGTGCCACTGCCCTTCCTAAAGAAATCACATTCATATCTTCTATGGGTGCTGCTCTACGACGCGACCCGTTCATGGTCAGAAAGGCTGAATTCTGGAAGGTAGAAGGTGATCCTTTAGCCAAAGCCTTGCGTAAAAAATTCAAAAAGAACAAGACCTTCCCTCGCCGCAAGTTCCAATGCGTCTATAGCGTAGAAACGCCAATGAAGAATATGGGCATAAACAAAGCCTGCGGCACTGGCGGTTGCTTATGCCCGAAAGCGAAACTACTCAGCGGAGAACGGGGAACAGACACAGCCGTCTATGATGCACCTGGCGACCAGAGCCTTGTAGAACATGAATGGTGCTCTACGAAGGCACAGATCAATGGTTCACTCTGCCACATCACCGCCACTTTCGGTATGGCAATCGCAGGTATGGTAATCAATCACATCATTGATTAATTGATTATCAAAATTCACGATAAAAGATAAAATTCCTTATTTCACATAGAAAAGAAATTTTAAAGTACCAAGAATGATGAAAAAGAAAATATATTTTGCAGGTTCCATTCGTGGAGGTCGTGACTTTGCCGATCTCTATAGAAAGATGATTGAACACATGCAGATGAAGGACAACGTACTGACCGAACATATCGGTCAGGCTGACCTCAACCTCAAGGAAAAAGGAAGAACTGTTCTCTTTACTGGATAAGGTACTATCATATATCCTTTAAGATACCGATCATCTCCTGCCTCAAGCTTTCGGGTTTCAGCACGAATAAGCAATCCTTTTTTAGAATAACGAAACAATCCAATCATAAGCCCAAGTGCTCAAACTGATGGTCCATGAGATAATCAGATAAATCAACCAGCAAAGTACGACAATGAATACTGCCGTCCAGAATGCCTTCTTGTTCACCTTGTTGATAATCTCCTTGTCATCCTCGATATAGCCAGTAATCAATCTCAGGTTCTCTACATACGAGCGCTTGAACACATCCAGCACATCACCTATATAGAAAGGTATAGCACCAATGAGCACATCCATCAAGATGTTATAGATGACAGCCAATGTCAGCGGAATAGACTTAACCACACACAGACTATAATAGATGAATGAGAATGCTAACACGCTCGTCAAAGCATCACCGATACCGGCAGGAAGGATGAAGCCAAGGATAGGGTCCAAGAAATACTTGTCCATATACTTCGCCGTACCTACCATAATGCGATAAGACGATCTGTTCATCATCTTCTCGCGCTTTGCAGCTTTTTTATCAGCCCTCGCCTGTTCTTTGGCAAGAGCCGCCTCACGCTTTTGGTCTTCCTTTGCGAAATCCATACCCAAATCAGCCTGGGCTTGCTGTCTTCTTGAACTTTCCATCGCCTTATAATTCTATTTGTTTCTTACCATTCATAAATTCTGCGAACTCCTGTTCCGAGAGAGAGTAACCGCTCAAATCGCTCATCAACTCCATAGCCTGCTTACGTTCCTCCTCGCTGCCTGCCAGATTGATACGCTTGAACACCTCACGAAGATAAGCACTCTTGTTGTCTATTTTAGCCATCTCACGCTTAAATTCATCAGTATGTTTCTTCAACTCCTTATCGTAAGCAGCAGAAGTCAGCTGCTCGTTGAGTTGCTGCGCTTTGAGTTTAGCAAAACTGTCAAACAGGGCGATGCCTTTCTGTAAGGATTGTTCCATGGCACCAGTTACCTGCATCAACTCCTCCTCACTATATTCAGCAGGTTTTTGCTGGGCAGCATTTCCCTCTATCTTCTTCTGATTCTTTGTATATTCAGATACACCATCAAGCAGATTTCGTGCCATTTCCTTATTTGCATGGAGATTTTCTGCCAAAAAGTCTGTGAACTGCGAGAGATTCTGCTCTACGTCAACAGGCAATTGAGTTTTATCCTTGATGTTCGGAATATCTACTGTATGCACCAACTTTTCGTCTATTTTGCTCTCCATGATTTCACGTCCAAGTTTCAACATGGCAACCATGTCACGAAGATGTTTCAGCATCTTCAGCTTCAAGTCATCAGAGCAAACGATCTTACTTCTGATTTCCTTAGAAACCTTATCCAGCTCACTTGAGAGTTTGGCATACTCATTCTTGATACGGGTTTGTTCCTCACTATGCGATTCCAATTCCTCCTTATCCAACTTCAAATCTACTTGATAGCTCTCGTATTCTCTTACAAGAGGGAAGCATACCGCATTCCATTCAGCAAAGTCGCGATAATAGTTCTTATTGGCCATACCAAAGGTGAGCCAGTTGACGAGGAAGAAAGGCTTGGAAGGTTTCTTCGCCTTCGCGTCCATATAGCTTCCCTGCTTTGACTCCAAGGTGGTTGTGATGTCATTAATCAGCGAAGTATAGACATCGATGTTCTGAAGATGATCGTTCATTTCTATATCCAATGTCTTCATCTGCTGGAGCAAACTTCTTCGTTGTTCCTCCAATGGGCGAATTTCCTCATTCTCATACAAGGCATCAAGGCTCGCCTTCAAGTCAGAATCTAACAGTTTTTCTCCATAACGCAAGAATACATTCGCCTTCGGGATTACCACATCATTGAGCGTCTTGCAGATCACCAACAAACGTCCCATATCAGCCTTGATGCGAGTGGCATCATGCTTCACGCTAGTTTGGAAAACTGATAAATCAGACCTCAATCGATTAGCGCGTTCGCCAGCACCCATATAGTGTTCGAGCATGGTCAGTCCTGCCATCGCCAAGCTCAAGGACTTGTTGCCATTCGACAAAGACTTGTAAGCCTGCAGAGAACCCTGCAAAGAAGCACGAAAACTATCAGAAATCTCACTGATCAAGACTCCACATTTTTCCGAAAGTTTGTTGTATTCCAACTCAACATACTTCAACATTTCATCCACATCCAGCCACTCTATACGCTTGAAGTCGAACAAGTCGGGAGAAACCATCTTGATGGAGTCGCCATAAATATCGATAAGTTTCAGGGCATAATCACGATAAACCGTCCCGATATCACTACGCAAAGAAGTAAAATCTTCAATGTTTCCACGAACACTATCCTCGGCATAGTGATAAGCCTCCACCATCTTGGTATATTTGTCAAACATGGTAGACGCCTTGCTTCTTGCATCTTTCACACCATTCGTACCCATGAGTAAATCAGCCATCTTCGACGTTCCCTTGACAAGAACTAAGTTGAGGTTCTGTTCCACCTGCTCTTTCAACTGCTCCAGGGCAGATGAAGATAACGCCAGTTCCGTCTCGGCAATCTTCAAAGCCTCCTCCTTATTGCCCTGTTCCAGACTGTCATTCAACTTGTACTCAGCCACAAGCGTTGTACGGGAATTATTGGAAACAAAAGCAATGGCGATATTGCCGTTATCATGAAAATATCTGTAGGCATTGAATACCAACTTACTCACCTCCGAGGAATCGGAGGCAATACCATACTTCTTCAGCTCAAAAGCCAAATCTGCACGAAGATACGTCTTGTTCTCCTTACAGAGATTATCAGCAATCGTCTTGATTGCCTGATAAACATTTTGATTATCAGCCATACTATTCATCATATTTATATTTTATTTATCGAGCCCACTTTAAAAAGGGGCATATTATGAATTCTGTCTGACCTGTGTGGTCATTCTAAGTGAAACATAGCAATCGGCTTCGGAGGGTCATCCACATACATCTGCTATATGCATGCATACGATGTTTGAGCAAGCTCCCTGATGGTAAGGCCATCCTCGTCAATCTTGGCTGTCACGAGGCCATAGAACTGGTTATGCCATGCGTCGGAGTCAGAATACTTCTTTGAAGCACGGCTTCCTAACTGCATTGAGGGGAGCCGTAAACATATCTAACAGAGGATTCGGATCTGTCTTTTTAAACATATTCTTTCTGTTTGATTGATGATATAAAGATACGAAAAATATTCCAGATAACGGCATAAATCAGGGATTATTTTCGTGAAATATAAACATTTTAAACAGGCCTTACTTTTTAAAGTGGGCTCACCTATGAATTTGCAAAACTCATAATACCAAAACTGATTTATCTTCATCATCCATAAAACTTGCTATTTATATATTAAAAGACAGATAGCAACTACTTTTTAAAGAGAAACTTTGGTAAATCCGAGATTTTTACCTAACTTTGCCTCAGTTTTAAATATGCAAATATGTTTGCTTGCAAAAAAGATAGCAGAAAGGGACTATCTGAATGAGCAAAAGTGGATTTTTTAAGAGAAAAAGAATAATTTTTAAGAAAAAAAGAATGATAGATCGTTGCTATATAGAAATAACAAACACATGTAATCTCAATTGTGATTTCTGCCCAAAACATCAGAGGAAGAAAAGACAATTGACAGCAGAGGAATTTGACCTTCTCACAGATAAAGTAAGTGGGAAGGTTTGTTTTCTGTATTTCCATCTCATGGGCGAACCATTGCTTCATCCACTTTTACCGCAGTTTATACAGACTGCAAGAGCCAAAGGTTTTAAAACTGTACTCACATCTAATGGCACACTACTAGATAGAGCGATGAATCTACTCGAAACCTTACCTCACAAAATACAATTGTCGCTCCATTCACATGAAAGTAATGCGAAGGGCGAGTTATCTACCTATATGGATCAGGTAATGCAATTCTCTACCCAAGCTGCTCAGAATGGCACATGTATGGTACTTCGTCTTTGGAATCAAGGAGGTAAAGACAAAGAAAACGAAATGGTCATGGAATATATAGAGAAATATGTACCAAAACCATGGAAAGAGCGTCCAGATGGTTACAGACTGAGCGACAATCTCTACTTAGAATTTGACAGAAAATTTGAATGGCCTGATAGTGAAAGAAAAGGATCTGAAAACCCGGAAGTTTTTTGTAAAGCATTATTTAAGCAGATAGGAATTCTATCTGATGGAAGTCTGGTACCATGCTGTTTAGACCACAATGGCGACATCATTCTTGGCAATCTCTTCCATCAATCCTTAGGAGAAATCCTCTCATCCCCACGAGCGCAGGCTATGATAGAAGGTTTCAAGCATCATGCTGCCACAGAATCTCTCTGCAGAAATTGTGAGTCCGCCTTAGTTCGCAACAGTTTCAGGGGTAAAAAGCGTTCTTGAAAATCTGCGAAATCCATCCCAGACCAACAGGTCTAAATCTGTGAAATAAAGAAAAGAGAAAAGTACCAGAGAAAATCTGTGGAAATCCGTGAAATCTGTGGGACAAAATAATCTACGAGAAAAAATCTGCGTCATCTGCGAATTGGAAATCGGCGGCCAAAGGGAAAGCCAAATCTGCGTGACAAAAACAATAGGAGCTCATGTCGGGCGCGAGCCATTGGCCAGCGGCCAAATATCCGCGAAAATCCGTGAGTAATCCGATAAGCAAGATTGCCTTCCGATTCATCCGTGAAATCCGATGAAGAAAAAATCCCGATGAAGAAAAAATCCCGATGAAAAAGAAGAACCCCAGCGGAGAAAAAAACAGCGGAGAAGAAAAAGATCTGCGGGAAGAAAAAACAAAAAAGCCTCAGAAATCTTTCGAAATCTGAGGCTCTTCATTGAAAGGAGGCGGCGACCTACTCTCCCGCATTGCATTGCAGTACCATCGGCGCAAGTGGGCTTAACTTCTCTGTTCGGAATGGGAAGAGGTGGAACCCCACCGCAATAACCACCTGATAATGGGGTATGACGTATTTGCACACAAGCAAAAGTATAAGTAATGTTGAATGTTGATTGTTGAATGTTGAATTACAACTTTCAGCACCATTCAGACTGTACATACAGTTGAAACTATGAACTTTCTAAAGAAAGTGTTCGGGCAATTAGTAATGCTCGGCTTTGACATCGCTGTCTTTACACCTGCATCCTATCAACGTCATCGTCTATGACGACCCTCTATGGAGTTCTCATCTTGCGGCTGGCTTCGCACTTAGATGCTTTCAGCGCTTATCCAATCCAGACTCAGATACCCAGCGGTGCGCCTGGCGGCACAACTGGTAAACCGGAGGTCTGTCCATCACGGTCCTCTCGTACTAGTGACGGCACCACGCAAAACTCCCACGCCCACGATAGATAGAGACCGAACTGTCTCACGACGTTCTGAA
>USJD01000102.1 GCA_900554835.1 uncultured Prevotella sp.
TTTAAGTTTTTTATTTTACTGGCTTATAATTCGAAAATTTTATATAAATTTGCAAAAGTTAAGCTGCAGAAGTCAAGTAAGTACGAACATTCATAAAAGTATCGGATATGACAAATTATAATCTCAGAAAGCTGCCAGCAGGCATCCAGTCGTTCAAGAAAATCAGAGAAGAGAACTATCTCTATGTTGATAAGACCGACATTATTTGGAAATTAGTAAACAACGGCTATACGTATAATTACCTGAGCCGTCCTCGCCGATTCGGCAAGTCATTGCTTGTCGATACACTACAGTCGTACTTCGAAGGAAAGAAAGAACTCTTCGAGGGATTGAAAATCATGTCATTGGAGAAAGAATGGAAATCATATCCCGTTGTTCGACTGGACATGAGCATGGCTGATGCCACCCCCGAAGGCATCAAGGCTTACTTTGACGAGACCTTCGCCAAATACGAAGCCCAATATGGCATCACACCAAGATCCCTGACCGCTCTGTCAAACCGATTCAAGAACATCATCGTTGCAGCATACGAACAGACCGGCCTGCAGGTTGCCGTGCTCATTGATGAGTATGATGCACCCCTACAGCACTCCTGGATGACTCCGGAACACAAGGCATGCACGGAAGTATATCGCACCGTGTTCTCTGTGCTTAAGAATGCTGATGAATACGAAAAGCTTGTCTTTATCACGGGCATCACCAAGTTCACCCAGATTTCATTGTTCTCGGTACTCAACAATCTTTCCAACATCAGTTTCTTACCAGAATATACCCCAATCTGCGGTATTACAGAAGAGGAAATTTTGGAGAATTTCATGCCAGAAATTGAAAAAATGGCAACACGTAACAAATGGTCTGTACAGGAAACCCATGATAGATTAAAGGCTTATTACGACGGATACCACTTCTCAGAAGAAAACATGGTGGACATCTATAATCCTTATAGCCTGGTCAATGCACTACAGCAATCCAGATTGAGTAATTTCTGGGCTGCATCGGGCGCCACCTCTCTCATCCCTAAGTTTGTAAACAATGCCGAGTTGCGCTTAGGCGATTTCGACCATTGCCGCATCCTGCGAAATATACTGGAGCAATCTGATGTAACAGGCGGTGGAGCAGCCCTGTTCCTCTATCAGTCGGGCTATCTCACCATCAAGGACAGCGATGAATTCGGCTACGTCTTGGGATTCCCTAACGAGGAAGTGAAGCAAGCTCTCTATGAGATGGTACTCCCTGCCTTGACCCTGCGAGAGGAAGGCGATATCCAGTCATTGCAAGCCAATCTGTACTACCAGTTAGGAACAGGTCAGTTGGCAGAAGCCATGAAATCCATGAAGGCTCTCATTGCCGATGTGCCATATAGCAACAAGAAGCTTGCCTCCATGGATATGGAAGAACGCTACCGCCTCATCATCAGCACCATCCTCAATGCCATCGGACTGAAGGTTGAAGTGGAGCACATGCTCGCCACAGGCAGAATTGATATCCTCGCCACAACTTCGAGATATATCTATGTAATAGAATTAAAGCTGAAGAACAATGGTGGCAAGGAAGCTGCCGTCAAGCAAATCATCTCGAACCAATATCTAGAGCCATTCAAGGCTGACAAGCGAGAAGTGATAGGACTGGGAATCGAACTGGATGATGAAGGAAAAGGATTGCTGGATTGGGAAAAAGCATAAAGAAAAAAAACAAGAATAAAGAAAAGATTGAAACAAAAGATAAAGAAAAGACTATAACAAGCAAAAGATGACCTCACGTTTTGCGAGGTCATCTTTTTTATTGCCGATTCCTTGACTTTTTGGCAAAACACCTAACATATTTGTACTATTTTACATTTTTAAGGACCATAAGACAGATGTTATTGAGTATTTTTCACTATCTTTGCATCCGAAGTAATAAACAAATAAGTAATAATCAATAAGGAAAACTTAAAAACCAACAACAATATGGACAAGATACTAAAAACGCGATTTGTCGGATTTTCCTTTGCATTAGCACTGATGTCATCTCTCGGCTGCCAGGCTCAGTCGCATTCTGGTGCACTGTCACTCCCTACCCCTACTCAGGAAGCCAAACCTGGTGTAAGATGGTGGTGGATGGGCTCTGCTGTAGATAAAGAGAACCTAAAATGGAACCTCGACGAATATGCCAAAGCTGGCATTGGAGCCGTAGAAATCACGCCACTCTATGGTGTGCAAGGAAATGATAAGAATGATATTCCGTATCTCTCTCCTAAATGGATGGAGATGCTCAAATTCGTGGAAGAGGAAAACAAGAAGGTAGGCATTGAAACCGACATGGCTACTGGCACAGGCTGGCCTTTCGGTGGTCCTTGGGTTCCTATCAATGAAGCTGCCTGCAAGGCTGTATTCGTGGATACCATCGTTGATGTGAAACAGAAATTGATGGAAATCGAATTCAACGTTCCTCAGAAAGAGCGTGACTTTGCCAAACTGAAAGTCATCAAGGCATATCCTGTTGAAGGACAGAACAGGAAAAAGCGTGTCATCGCTCTCTACGAAAGCCGTACCCGACAGAAAGTTAAACGTGCTGCACCGGGTGGTGAAGGATACGTCATCGACCACTTCGACTCCACTGCCGTAGCTAATTATCTGGCACATATCGACAGTGCCTTCGTTGCCAGCCAGACTCCTTATCCACATACCTTCTTCAATGACAGTTACGAGGTATATGGAGCCAACTGGACTCCTAACCTGCTGACTGAATTTGAGAAGATGCATGGATATAAGTTGCAGGATAAGTTCCCTGAATTTCTTGATGGTGATGCCGTGGTGGTAAGCGATTACCGTGAAACATTAGGCGATATGCTGCTCCATAACTTCACCGAACAGTGGACCAAGTGGGCAAACAAGCGTGGTGCCATCACCCGTAATCAAGCTCATGGTTCACCAGCCAACCTCATCGACTGTTATGCTGCCGTAGATATCCCTGAGATAGAAGGATTCGGTCTTACCGATTTCGGCATCAAGGGCTTACGCAAGGATTCGGGCAAGACCCGTCCTAATTTCAGCGACCTCAGCATGCTCAAGTATGCACCATCTGCTGCCCACATTACAGGCAAGAAATATACCTCCAGCGAGACGTTTACCTGGCTTACCGAGCACTTCCGCACTTCCCTGAGCCAGATGAAACCAGATATGGACCTCATGTTCTGCGCTGGTGTGAACCATATGTTCTTCCATGGCACAGCCTACTCGCCTAAAAACGACCCATGGCCAGGATGGAAGTTTTATGCATCGGTGGATATGAGTCCGACCAACAGTATCTGGCGCGATGCACCGGAACTGATGAAGTACATCACCAACTGCCAGACCTATCTGCAGTGGGGACTACCTGACAACGACTTTCTGGTTTATCTGCCAGTAAGAGATATGTGGCGCAAAGATACCAAGAACTGGTTGATGCAATTCGACATCCACTCCATGACGAAGAAAGCACCGGAATTTATCAAGGTGATTCTCGACATCGACAAGGCTGGTTTCGACTGTGACTACATCAGCGACAAATACCTGCGCACCTGTACCTTTAAAGACGGTATGATTGAAACTGCTGCTGGTACTCGCTACAAGGGCATCATCATCCCAGGCAACAATATCATGCCAAGCGATGTAATCCAGCATATCTCCGACTTGAAGGCGCAAGGAGCCAAAATCATCAAGGGAGATAACATCAAGGCGATGGAAGAAGCCGCAAAACCAGAACTGATGAGAAAACAGCTCGGACTGAAGATGATTCGCCGTACAAACAGTATTGGGCATCATTACTTCATCGCCAACCTTACCAACAAGGATATTGCTACTACCGTGCCTTTGGGCATCAGCGATAATCATGGCATCTGGTACAACCCTATGACAGGAGAATATCATGAGGCTTCGTTCAGCGATAAAGACATCCAGCTGAACCTGAAGAGTGGCGAGAGCCGTATCCTCATCACATCGAATAAACCAGTAAACGAGTGGAAGCTCGATTCTAAGGTAAAGGTAGGCGGCAAGGAGGCCAGCACTGCTGCTGACAGCAAGACCATCGACCTGACCGCCAATGCCTGGAATCTGTCATTCACCGAGGAGGCTCCTAAGGTGGGAGAAGACTTCAGTCTCAAGGGCTTGAAAAGTTGGGAAAATCTCAGCGAAAAGGCTAAGGTGATGATGGGAACAGGTGTTTATGAAACCACCTTCAAGCTGTCAAAGGATGATGCACAGAAACAGTGGGCTATCGACTTAGGTGATGTCCGTGAAAGTGCACGCGTCTATATCAATAATAAATATGTGGGCTGCGCATGGGCGGTACCATATATCCTCAACTGCAAAGATGCACTGAACAAGGGCAAGAATACCATCCGTATCGAGGTAACCAACCTGCCTGCCAACCGCATAGCAGAACTCGACCGACAGGGTGTGAAATGGCGCAAGATGAAGGAAATCAACGTGGTGGACATCAACTACAAGAAGACCACTTACGAAAAATGGACTCCTGTGCCAAGCGGACTCAACAGTTCGGTAAAACTCGTGGAATTGAAAAATTATAATCATTAATCATTTTGTACAAATGAAGAAACTAATCCTGACAAGCCTCTGCATTCTGATGGGCATGACCTCTGTGTCTGCCCAGAATGCAACAGTGAAAGCAGCAGTAAAAGTAGCATCTGACAAGGAATCCTTGATGAAGGAAATCCTGGAAGTTTCACAACGCACCAACAACTACTTCATGGCGAAGTACAGTGACCCAACCCTCGACACCTACGTCAAGAAGGTACGCACGAGCAACCTCTGGACCCGTGCCGTATATTACGAAGGTTTGATGGCGCTCTACGAGATAGACCCTCAGCAGCGCTACCTCGATTATACCGACCGCTGGGCAGACTATCACAAGTGGACAGCCCGTGGCAGCGTGAATGATACTGATGCCGACAACCAGTGCTGCCAGCAAACCTATATCGACCGCTATATCCAGACTGGCGGCAAAAAGGATTTGAGTAAGGTAAAGGAGAACCTCGACCATCAGATGAGCACTAACCGTGTTTCATACTGGACATGGATTGATGCGATACAGATGGCTATGCCTGTCTATGCCAAATATGCTAAATTGACCGGTGAGAAGAAATACCTCGACTATGCAATGAACTCCTACAAGTGGAGCCGTGATACCTTGGCTGGCGGTCTTTTCAATAAGAAAGAAGGACTCTGGTGGAGAGACAAAGACTACGTGCCACCTTACAAGGAGAAAGATGGCAGCAACTGCTACTGGAGCCGCGGTAATGGCTGGGTTTATGCTGCATTGGTACGTGTGATGCAGACCTTGCCTAAGACTGATAAGAACTACCAGTACCTGAAGAAAGACTTTATCTCTATGAGTAAGGCGATATTGAAGTGCCAGCGTGAGGATGGATATTGGAACGTTAGCCTCGTTTGTCCTGCCAACTATGGTGGTCCTGAAATGACCGGTACAGGTCTCTTCCTTTATGGTATGGCATGGGGTGTGCAGCAGGGTATCCTGCCAAGAGCTACCTATCAGAAAGCAATGGATAAAGCTTGGAAGGCATTGGCTGCATCGGTTCACGAAGATGGTTTCATCGGATACAACCAGGGCACAGGTAAGGATCCTGCTGCAGGTCAGCCTGTCACCTTTACTTCTGTTCCTGACTTCGAGGACTACGGTACTGGTTGCCTCCTGCTCGGTGCGGCGGAGTATTACAAGCTTTTAAAGGTAAAAAAGTAAAAAGGTAAAAAAGTAAAAAGGCTTTTTTAAAAGTAAAAAGGTAAAAGGGTAAAAAAGTTATGAGAAAATATATTTGGCTGATGGCTTGCTTGGTGGCTTTTGCGCCACTAAGCGCCAATGCCGCCAAGAAACAGAAGAAAGCGAAAAAGGCACAGACTGAACTCTGGCCTGACGGCACGAAGATGGATGCCTGGTTCTGCAATGCACAGAAGGTGAATGTAGATACTCTTGGCAAGAAATACGTGATTACTGATTATGGTGTCAAGAACGACAGTACCCTGATTCAGACTCAGGCTATCCAGACT
Organism: uncultured Prevotella sp.; assembly: GCA_900554835.1. Classification (GTDB taxonomy): domain Bacteria; phylum Bacteroidota; class Bacteroidia; order Bacteroidales; family Bacteroidaceae; genus Prevotella. Next base: position 6,045 of record USJD01000102.1, read on the forward strand.
GTTATCGACCAGGCTGCTAAGGATGGCGGTGGTGTCATCGTCGTTCCTGCCGGTACCTATCAGAGCGGTGCCCTATTCTTCCGTCCGAAAACCCATCTCTATCTTGAAGAGGGTGGTAAACTGAAAGGTAGTGAGCGCATTGCCAACTTCCCTGTCTTGGAAACCCGCATCGAGGGGGAAACCTGCAAGTATTTCTCTGCCTTTATCAATGCAGATAAGTGTGATGGTTTCACCATTGCCGGTAAAGGAACCATCGATGGTAACGGCTATCACTACTGGGAGGAATTCTGGATCCGTCGCACCTGGAATCGCCAGTGTACCAACAAGGATGCACAGCGTCCACGCCTCGTATATATCAGCAATTCGAGCCATGTGACCATACAGGATGTCCATATTCAGAACAGTCCTTTCTGGACCAACCACATCTATCGTTGCGACCATGTCCGCTTCTTGGGATGCACCATCTTCGCTCCTACCAGTGGAGTGAAGGCACCAAGCAGTGATGCTATCGATATCGACGTATGCCACGACGTATTAGTGGAAGGCTGCTTCATGAGCGTAAATGATGATGCCATTGCCATCAAGGGCGGTAAGGGAACCTGGGCTGACAAGGCACCAGAGAATGGACCTGTCTATAATGTACTCATCCAAAACTGCAACTATGGTAGAGTGCATGGTTGTCTGACTTTGGGCAGCGAGAGTGTGAAAGACCGCAACATCGTATTGCGAAACATCAAGGTGGGCAATGCGCAGCGCGTACTCTGGTTGAAGATGCGCCCTGATACTCCTCAACACTATGAGTATGTAACGGTAGATAACATCACAGGCACCACAGGCAGTTTCTTGGTTGTCCGCCCTTGGACTCAGTTCTTCAAACCAGGCGACCGCAAGGATATGCCACTCAGTCAGTGCAACAACATCACCATCAAGAACATCCAGATGGATTGCGACAACTTCTTTGATGTGGGCACCAGCGACAAATATCGTCTGGTGGATTTCACCTTCGAGAATATCCAATCTACGGATAAGAAAATGGCTTTCAATAAGGATGTCATTGAAAACACAACCGTGAAGAATGTCAATATCACGCCAAGGGAAAAGAGCAACGGCTTGAAGACTACCGGCGATGCTGATGGATTGAAATAAAAGAAATAAAATAAGAAGAATAAATAAAAAGAGAAAAACAGCATATCTTCCATTGATGGTTGATATGCTGTTTTTCTATTGAGGACTTTCGTCTTCCTATATCACGGAAAATTCCGTTCGGGGTTTTATATCCACTATGCCCAACTCTTATCAAAATCTTCACCGTCGAAGGCAAGCCAGTTCTTGATAATCGTCCTACCCTCTGGAGTCAGTACACTTTCTGGATGGAACTGGATACCATGGATATCATAATGCTTGTGCTTCAAACCCATGATGCAACCGTCATCACTCACTGCCGTCACATCAAGACACTCTGGAAAATTTGTTCTATCCACTACCCATGAATGATAACGACCTATCTCTATACGCTTAGACATACCAGCAAAAATAGGATCATTACCAAACTGAGTACAAGGAGTAGCAACTCCATGATATACTTCAGAGAGATTGGTAAGTTTGGCACCAAAAGCCTCACCTATCGCCTGATGACCCAGACAGACGCCCAACATTGGTTTTCTGCCAGCATAAGTCTTGATGACATCCATCAGAAGACCTGCCTCTGAAGGAATACCAGGTCCCGGACTCAGGATGATTTTATCAAAACGGTCCAGTTCGCGCAATTGGAACTGGTCGTTGCGGAATACCGTCACCTCTGCACCTAACTCTTTTACCAGGTGAGCCAGATTATAGGTGAAGGAATCGTAATTATCTATGATTACTACTTTCATCTTTATATAATGTTTAATGAGAAATGAGAAATGAGGCATACGCCCTCAAACATTTGAATTCTTCACTCTTCGTTCTTCACTCTTCACTTAACTACAACTGCTCTGCAATATGGATAGCCTTGGTGAGCGCACCCAACTTATTATTACACTCCTCCAGTTCATACTGGTCATTGCTCTTTGCTACGACACCACTACCCGCCTGGAACCAGAGCTCGCCATTACGGCTGATAAAGGTACGGATAACGATGGCTTGATTGAGGTCACCATTCAGTCCGATGAAACCGATACAGCCGCCGTATGCACCACGGTTGTGAGGCTCTAATTCTGAGATAATCTGCATGGCACGAACCTTAGGAGCACCACTCAGCGTACCTGCTGGGAAAGTATCGATAAACTCCTTGATATGGTCAGCATCCTTATCAAGCGTACCACTTACACGGCTTACGAGATGGATGACATGACTGTAGAACTGCATATCCTTATAGAAATCTACCTTCACACCATGACAGTTGCGACTCAGGTCATTGCGTGCCAGATCCACCAACATCACATGCTCTGCATTCTCCTTCGGATCATTGCGCAGGAACTCAGCAGCCTTGCGGTCCTGTTCGATATCGCCCGTACGCTTAGTAGTACCGGCAATAGGATCTATGAAAGCCTTGTTGCCTACGATACGGTTGTGGGTTTCTGGAGAAGAACCGAAGATACGGTATCCACCGAAATCAAAATAGAAGAGATATGGTGATGGATTGATACTGCGAAGTGCACGATAGAGTTTGAAATCATCACCCTCATACTTCTGTACGAAACGGCGACTGACCACAATCTGGAAGACATCACCACGCAAACAGTGCTGGATGCACTTTCTTACATTCTCCTTATGCTGCTCATCAGTAAGCGTAGAAGTCGTTTCTCCCACTGGATGGAAATCGTATGGTTTTACATTCGCCTTGTTGATAGCCTTCAGGAGCGCATCCAGTTCAGAAAGTGAAGAGTGAGGAGTGAAGAGTGAAGAATTCTCTTGAAGCGTAATCAGTTCCATCGTATTGTTGTAATGATCGAAAACGATGATGTCCTTATACATGATATAATAGATATCCGGCGCATCATTCTTTTCCATCGTCGTATCCTTTACCGGGATATTTTCAAAGTAGCGTACGGCATTGAAAGTGGTGAAACCATAGAGTCCACAGAAGTCCTTGCCCTCTCCCTCCACATGGAAAGACTTGACAAAGTCATTGATTGCCTTGGAGATGGCGAGTTTACACTCCTCACCCTTTCCCTCACCGAAGGCAGGGAGTTCCTGTTTTTCCACCTTTCCATCGGGATAAGTGACTGTCACGATACCATGTCCCACAGCGATGCTTGCCATCGGATGTACGCCGATGAAGGAACGAGAGTTCTCTGAGCCATGGTAGTCGGAACTCTCCATCAAGGCAGACTGGGGATATATGTCACGAAGTCGCATATAGACTCCCACCGGTGTATAGAGATCGGCGAGAATCTTGCGAGTCTTTGTTGTATAATTGAATCTACTCATATTTTAAACGATAAAAAAATGAAGCCTATTGCATAGACACATGAAGCAGGCTTCAATGACCAACGAAGCCTATTTCAAAACCACATGAAGCAGGCTTCGCTTGATGATGAAGCTTAAAGCCTCTAATTTTAAAAATCTCCGTATTCTTTAGCCATTTCCTTATGACTCAAGTAGGTCTCCACGTCCTTGTCACCACGTCCAGAAACTGTGAGCACAACGACATCGTCCTTCTTGAATTTCATCTTCTTCAAGGCAGCCACAGCATGGGCACTCTCGATAGCAGGAATGATACCCTCCATACGGGTCAATTCATATCCTGCATAGATAGCCTCATCATCTTTGATGGCGAGCACATGACTGCGACCACGGGTAGCCAAGTCAGCATGCATAGGTCCGATGCCCGGATAATCCAAACCGGCACTGATGGTGAAGGCTTCTTCTATCTGTCCGTCTTCGGTCTGCATCACGAGGGTACGCGCACCATGAATGATACCTTCTGTACCACAGTGCATGGTAGCAGCCGTATAGTTGGTATCGATACCATGACCGGCAGCCTCAGCCAAGTAAATCTGCACACGCTCGTCATCAATATAGTGATAGATGGTACCCGCAGCATTGCTTCCGCCACCCACACAAGCGATAAGATAGTCAGGATAATCACGGCCAATCTTCTCTTCCAACTGCCATTTCAGTTCCTCTGAAATCACACTCTGCATCTTTGCCACGATATCAGGGTAAGGATGTGGACCCATCGTACTGCCCACGATATAGAAAGTATCCTGAGGATGACAACACCAGTCGCGGATAGCTTCTGAACAGGCATCACTCAAGGTCATATTGCCTGTTCTTACAGGATTAACCTTAGCACCCAACATCTTCATACGCTCCACATTGGTATGCTGGCGCTCTACGTCGGTAGCACCCATGAAGATTTCGCACTTCATATCCATCAGAGCGCAGACCGTAGCTGTAGCCACACCATGCTGACCGGCACCAGTCTCGGCAATGATACGGGTCTTGCCCATCTTCTTTGCCATCAGAATCTGACCGATGGTATTATTGATCTTATGAGCACCTGTATGGTTCAGGTCTTCACGCTTCAGATAAAGCTGGCATCCGTACTTCTCACTCATGCGCTTGGCATAATAGAGAGGTGAAGGACGACCCACATAATCTTTCAGCAGAGCATAATACTCTTTCTTGAATTCTTCACTCTCGATGATAGGCTTGTAAGCCTCCTGGAGTTCTGTCACACATTTATATAATATCTCTGGCACGTATGCGCCACCGAATTTTCCAAAAAATCCTTTATCGTCAACTTGATACATCGCAATCTAATATTAAATGACAAATGACAAATGTAAAATGACAAATGTAAAATGTAAAATGTTAAATTAGGCTTTCGCCCTTGAGTCACAAACGAAACTGATGAATTCTTCACTCTTCGTTCTTCACTCTTCACTTAATTCTCCACTCTTCCCTTAATTCTTGAGTGCCTCGAAAAGCAGGTCGAGCGCCTTATCCGGATCCCCCACTTCATTGAGTAATGTCACGAATTTACTTCCAATGATAGCACCAGCTGCATTGTCCTGTGCACTGGTCAGAGTCTGCTTGTTACTGATTCCGAAACCAATCATACGAGGGTTGCGGAGATTCATACTGTTGATATGATTGAAATAAGCGAGTTTGGCATCACCAAAACTACTCTGTGCTCCTGTGATGCTGGCTGAACTGACCATATAGATGAAACCATCGGTATGCTCATCGATGAATCGGATGCGCTCCTCGCTGGTCTCCGGTGTAATCATCATGATGACACGGATGTCATACTTGTCGGCAATCGGCTTCACCACTTTCAGATAGTCATCGAAAGGAAGGTCTGGAATGATGGTGCCACTCACACCGCTCTCCACACAACTCTGGAAGAAAGCCTCGATGCCATAGTGCATGATAGGGTTGAGATAACCCATCAGAACCAATGGCAATTGCACTTCATCCTTGATGGCCTTGAGCTGACCGAAGAGCGCCTTCACGGTCATTCCGTTCTTCAAGGCTTTGGTACCTGCACTCTGGATGACTGGTCCGTCAGCCAAAGGGTCACTGAAAGGAATACCCACCTCAATCATATCGATGCCATGGCGTTCCATGGATTTGATGACAGCACCTGTGCCCTCGAAGGTTGGACAACCGGCACAGAAATACAAGCTCAAAAGCTTGCGGTCTTTATTGTTTGCAAATAATGCATTTATCTTATTCATTTTTTGTTTTTTTACCTTTAAGAGCAAGAATGCTCTTTTTACCTTTTTACTTTTTTACCTTTTTACCTTTAAAAAAGCTTTTTTACCTTTAAAAGGAATTTCCTGAGTTTCTCTACATCCTTCAGAGCAGATTCGATTTCAAATTTCGAATTCAAATCGATACCGATGCACTTCGGATGCTGGAAGGCTTTCAGCCGTTCTACATCTTCCGGTCCGATACCACCACTCAGGAGGAATGGGGTCTCGCCATCGTACTGCTGCAGAACTTGCCAATCAAACTGCTCACCACTTCCACCGACCGTCTTACATTTGGTGTCGAAAAGGAAGAGGTCAACAGCGCCTGCATACTCCTTATATTTTTGGATATCCTCGGCTGAACTAACGCTGATAGCCTTGATAATCCTGATATTGGGTTTGATGTCGGGATCGATGGTAGCACGGAGATTCTCGATGGTTTCACGAGGTTCATTACCATGCAACTGGATGTAGTCGAGACGGTAATTATAGACACGTGTCACGATGTTCTGGGGCATATCATCCACAAAGACTCCCACCCTTGCCGGTTGCTTTTGGGTTTCAGCAGTCTTACGCGCCATCGCAAGTTCGATACGCTCTTCCGAGTAGTCTGGTATGATGCCAGCCTTGCTGCTGATCATCTGCACAAACCGTGGTGACTTCGGATAGAAGATGAATCCTATCATATCAACCCCGAGTTGGGATACTTCGCGAATGTTATCGGCATCACGCATACCACATACCTTCACCAACATTTTATCTGTATTCATTTCTCTTTCTTTTTTCTCGTTAGTATTTTCATCTGAACTCATCGTTGATTTCCAGTTGCTTCAGGAAATCAGCAAGTCCCTGTCCCGGGTCAGCC
>USJD01000103.1 GCA_900554835.1 uncultured Prevotella sp.
GTATAAAAACAGAAGTTTTTTTGTTTTACACAGATATCTTGTGTTTTAATAACATAATAGATTATACTTTTATTAGTAATTGATTTTACAACTTTGTTCTTAACGTTAGCTATAAGAAAATGTTAGTTATTATGAATAGGAGGACTTTATGACTGATGTTCATTCACATATATTATTTGGTATAGATGATGGAAGTAGAACTATTTCTGAATCAATTGAATTATTAAAGAAATTAAAAAAATGGGATATGAGTTTAGAACTTTAGATGATTTTCAAAGATAAAAGCTAGAGAATAATTAAGTTTTAACAGATGAAAGGGATGATGTGAATTTGAAAAAGCGTTCTAAAAAAGATAAAAGTATACAAAGTAAAATAAGCCGAATACTAGAAATTCCACCAGAAATATCCACTAATTTGCCAAAAGTAACTGTAATTGGCTTTAAAAAAATGTTAATAGAAAACTACAAGGGAATACTAGAATACCAGGATTTTTATATTAGAATTAGTACATATATTGGAATTTTAAATATAAATGGATATGAACTTTACTTAGAAGAAATGACAACAGATGATTTACTTGTTACAGGAAAGATAGAAAGTATTGATTTTGAGACAATTACAGATGAGTAATAGGAGGAAAAAATGTATTTCAAAATACTATTAAGTTATATTTTTGGTTACGTTTCGATTGTAGTAGAGGGATATTTTATTGAAAGATTTATAAATATTTGTACAATAAATAAATTGCAAATGATACATATTGCGCTTACCATAGATGAAAATTATGTACGTTATTGTACTGTAGTGATGGCTTCTATTTTGGAAAATAACAAAATGGATGATATCACATTCCATATTGTAGCTAATGATTTAACGAGTAATAGTAAAACAATTATATCTGATCAGGTTAAAAATAGTAAAGCTTTGGTGAGTTTTTATACTGTGCCATCGCTTTTGCTCGAAGCTTATGAACTTAAGTGGGGGCATAAGCGTCTCTCTATGACTGTCTTTTATAGATGTTTGTTAGCTACCATATTACCAGAAACTATAAAAAAAGTAATCTATATGGATTGTGATGTGTTGGTGTTGCAGTCATTAAAAGATTTGTGGAATACGCCAATGGAAAATATTGCAGTGGCAGGTGTACAAGACTTGTTGGAAACTCCTAAGGAATATTTCAGCCGTTTAGAATATGATAGTAAATATGGATATTTTAATGGTGGAATGCTGTTAATCAATTTAGCTTATTGGCGCAAGCATGATGTAGAAAATCGTCTCAAAGAGTATTTTAGAGCCAATTTAGATAAAGTTGTCCGTAACGATCAAGACATTATGAATGCGGTCTTATATAAAGAAAAACTGATGTTGGATATGAAATGGAATGTCCAGATTGATGTGTTCTTGACAAAACATTATTCAGATATAAATTTGAGAAACAAATGCCTTGCAGTTGCTAGTAATATTGGTATATTGCATTATTGCTACCGTAAAAAACCATGGCATTATAATTGTATCCATCCGCTGAGAGATTTATTTTTCAAATATCAGAAATTGACCCCTTTCGATGATTATACTCGTTTGCAGAGACCATTATCGAAAATGCATCGTTTTTTGCATAATTTGCCTTATTCTTTAGGTATTAAGGAGTCTAAAATCTTAGACAAGAAAAAATTTGAGAGATATTTAGTGGAAAAAGATAATTAAATATAATAAACATAAAAGAATATGACGCCAAAGGTAATACATTTGTGCTGGTTCAGCAATGAGCCTTATCCTGTGGAAATAAGGGTTTGTCTATATACATGGAAGCGCCTGATGCCCGACTATGTGGTTAAAGTTTGGGATTATGCTGCGGCAAAGTCTATTGGCTGTGCCTTTATCGATGAGGCTCTGGAGGTCAGAAAATGGGCTTTCGCTGCCGATGTGGTGAGATTTTATGCTGTTTATAAGGAAGGCGGCATCTATATGGATAGCGACATCTATCTGCATCGTCGTTTCGATGAGCTACTTCCAGAGGATGGTTTTGCCACATTTAATGAGAAAGATAAAGAGAAGTTTGGCCTGCAGGCTGCCTTCTTTATGGGTACGGCTGGTAATGCTTTCTGCAAGAAAATGTTTGAGTATTATAAGAACTGTCATTTCAAGAATTCTGATGGGTCTTTCAATGATACGATTTCGCCTTATACGATGTCGGCTGTGGCGAAGTCTTTCGGATGGCAAATGAAGGATGAAAAACAGGTGTTGCCTGGTTTGACGGTTTATCCTACGCATTTTGTTGCTCCGAACAATCATTATCCTGTGGATGGCGAGACGATTGGAGTTCATCGTGTTGCTGGTAGCTGGCGAAAGAGAAAACTGGGACGATTCCTTGAGATTAAGGTCAAGCATTTATGGCATGTAGTAAGATATGCCCTTTTCAAAAAGTGAGAAGGGCATATCTTGCTATGTGCAATTATTTGGAGAATATAAATTATACTATCGGACATTCCTGAATAGCCTTCTTCAGATTCTCTCCGTTGTTGATGGCTATCGTTAACTGCTTTGTTTTGGCAAGCATATCGGCATATTTTTCTTCCGAAATGCTATCTAAGCGTCTGGGAAGTTCTTTCAAGGAGTTGATGGCAAATCCCACTCCCCTCTCTTCCACAAGCGAAGCAATGGCTGATTCTTTCCATACGATGATAGGCAATCCAGCACGAAGATAGAAGGATGCTTTGTGAGGAGTATTGTATTTCAGATAGCTTCCGAAATCGCCATGGCATTCTTCTATAGAATCTCCATCCCATACCAGACCGAAGTTTCCATGCACTTGCTTGATGAAATCGTCGGTATTCATAAAACCATGCCATACGATGTTCTTATCTTTTGCCACGGCATCATAATCTTCCATGTTGCCGTAAAGGTGGAACTTGAATTGGTAATCCAATTCTTTCATCATCAGGATAAAGGCGTTTTTGCGCAGATTGAGTGAGCCTGCATATACGATATCCCACGCCTCGTTGGATTGGTGCTTTTTATCTGTTGCGGTAGAATGTGACAGATAATCATGGAATCCTAAAGCTCCAATTGGCTTTTTAAAACCTTGCAGCTCGAGCCATCCCTTCATCGCTTGATTGGTGGCAATGACATAATCTGTGTGATTCAGGCGCTTTAACTCCTGCTCGATTGTTAGTTTCTTGCGCCTGAAGCAGCCTAAATCATGAATTAGAGAAATAGTTTTGGCTCCCTTGAGATGAGCCACATCGCAGATAAAGGAGAAATATTTCTTCACGGGATATTGCAAAACTATCACATCGCCTTTTTGGATGTGTGAACAGGCGATGAATGTGCTTGCCAGATTATAGAAGAATGCCTGAAATTTGTTTTTATTGATTCTGCAAGGCAAGCCGATATTTTCTGCCCCCATAGAGTGCAGTACCTTTTCATAATCCGTCTTAGCCTTGTTTCCTGCTGATGTAAGATTATAGTAGTTGCGACTTATGTAGCAAAGTCTGTTTTGTTTCATATTTCTTTTTTCAGTTGTTCTGGTGATTATATTTTTTTGTATGTTTCATATAGGGAATGAAACAACTTTTCGTCGGTAAAGCGTTTGGCATATTCTCTGCCCCGCATGATCATATTCTGACGTAATAGAGCGTCGGATGAAACGTTGAGGAGAGTTGCAGCCATGCTCTGAGCATCGTCTGGTGCGACATATATCGAATCGGGACCTCCTGCTTCTTCCAGACAAGAACCAGTACAACCGATAGCTGGAACTCCGCTGCTGATGGCTTCCAGAAGTGGAATTCCGAAGCCTTCTATTCGGGAAGGATAAACGAAAATTTGTGCCAATTTGTAGAACGATGGCAAATCTTCGTAAGGTACCTTATGATAGAAATGAAACAGATGCTCTATGCCTTGTTCCTTCAGAAAACTTTGTATTTCTTCTACGTATGGAGTGTGGCGTCCTACTGCTACTACCTGTATTTCTTTTTTTCTCTGATTCTCTGCAAGACATTCTGCTCTGCATTCTCCTTTGGCAAGCAGAGCTATCGCTTTTGCCAACAATAGAAGATTCTTCCGTTCTTCAATGCTTCCTACATAAAGCACAAACTCTTCTGGTAGCGAATATTTTTCTCTTACCTCCTCCAGCTTTTCTTGAGCAATTTCTTGAGAGAATACAGGGTCACAACCCTGATAAACCACATCAATTTTTTCTTTTGGTGTATGGAAATAATCTATAATTTCCTGTTTGGTATATTCACTGACAGCAATGATGCGGTCTGCGTTTTGGCAAGCCTTGCGAAACTTGTATTGGTAAATCTTGCGGTCTATCCAATGATAATACTGAGGTGTATGAAGAAAGATTAAGTCATGGATTGTAACGATGTATTTGCATCGTTTTTCTCCATATTTCTTTTTTCTATCTTCCGGAGTACCGATGTTTAAAGGCAGCTCGTTGCTTAAACCATGAAATAAGTCAATACCGTCTTCTTGTATGTCCCTGCTGATACCCCAGATTCTCCAAAGGGAACTTAGTTTTTTCCATATACCCTTGGACGGAAAATGAAGGAAAAGTTGGTTTAATGTTGGTATTTCCTTAAGAAACGGTATGCGATGAGGCTTTGGCATATATAGATGGTATTCGTTGTCGGGGCGTAGCTCCGACAATATTCTGATTATAAATCTACTATAATTGCCAAGACCAGTACGATTTTGTGCTGCTCTTTTTGCATCAAAGCCTATTCTCATGTTTCGTTTTTTGAAAAATCTTTATTCCATACAAAGTTACGATAAAATTCTGATTTTGCAAAATAATTATAGAAATATTTGCTCATTACATGTTTTTTTTCTATCTTTGTTCGCGATATAGCTGGAAAATGATAAGGAGGAAGATTTATGACCAATATGTATAATGATTAATAAACAGATAAATCAAATGATTGAAACTCTTTCACGCTTGAAGCAGTTCTTGAAGCGTCCTTTTTTTACCGACCCGCGCACATTACTTTGGCTTTGGATTTTGCTGGCTTTGGGATCTGCACTTATCAAGTTTCATAAGTGTAACAACTTTTTGATATTCAAATATGTTTTTTGGCATACGTGGAATCAGACGTCTCTTTACGCTCCTTATGCAGAGTATTTCGATACGAATCATTATGGTCCGTTCTTCAGTTTGATTATCGCTCCGTTTGCAGTTGTCCCTCTTCCTGTGGGGCTTATTTTGTGGCATGTGTTGATGGCTTTGCTTCTCTATGTGTGTATCCGAAAACTGCCTCTGAAGCAAGGTAAACAAATATTTATCTATTGGTTCTGTGCTCATGAGTTGCTTACGGCTTTATTCATGGACCAGTTTAATATTGTGACGGTTGCTCTTATCGTGGCATCTTTTTATTGTGTGGAGAAACAGAAAGATATTTTGGCTGCATGCTTTATCATGATTGGCACGTTTGTCAAACTTTATGGTATAGTGGGATTGGCTTTCTTCTTTTTCTCCAAGCATAAGGTCAAATTTGTTGCTTCGTTGGTCGGGTGGGCTGTTTTGTTCTTTGTCTTGCCGATGTTGATTAGTAGTCCTGAGTATATTATAGGTCAATATCAGGAATGGAAGATGAGTTTGGCAGGAAAGAATATGGAGAATATGTTTTCTACGATGCAAAATCAGTCTTTGTTAGGATTAGTGAGAAAAATATCGCATGTTTCCACTTATTCTGATTTATGGTTGATAATACCAGGAATATTAGCTTTTTGTGCTCCTTATCTGCGCTTTTCGCAATATAAAAATCTGTATTTTCGATATGCTTTCCTGGCTTCGGTTCTGATGTTTGTAGTACTTTTCAGTACGGGTAGCGAGTCGAGTACTTATATCATTGCTTTTGTGGGTGTGGCTCTTTGGTTTGTTGCAGTTCCGTGGAAACGTTCTCGTTGGGACATCGCTTTGATGATTTTTGCTTTTATCCTGACGAGTTTGTCTCCTTCTGATCTTTTCCCGAAGTTTATACGCAAGACTTATGTGCAGCCTTATGCGCTGAAAGCCCTTCCGGTGGTACTGATTTGGTTTAAACTGATTTATGAAATGATGGTTAGAAATTATTCGGACAAATTGCAGGAATAGTCAGATTTCACTGATAAGAAAATACCATTCTTGCTTGATTACAGTTCAAGCAGGAATGGTATTTCATGTTTCTTCTGATAGCGTTTCCAGAACTTCGCTCGTTCTTTCATTACATAATCAACAGCTTCTTCAGGATTAGCATTTCGTATCAATGCGTATTCTGAGGTGAGGGTTTTCATAAATTCTTTTGGGCCCCAGAATTTACGCAGGTTATATAAACCTTTCTTTATGCTGACTGTGCCAAAGTTCATGCGGTTTATATCTACAATCATGAAATGATAGCCTTCATCATCCTTTTTCCATAGCACATTGCCAGGTGTGAAGTCTTTGTGCAGTACATTTTGGTTATGGATGTTTGCTGCAAAATGAGCAAGAGCTTTGGCTATAGAGGTGTGGTCTGTGAAATTCTGGTCACCTGTTTCATACATGGTGTGTCCGTAATCACATTGTACCGTGATGAGGTAGGTGAATCCAAGCATATTCAGAAGACCTCTTTCTTCTATAAGTGCAATGACTTCTGGCGTTCCTATCCCCTTATCTTTTAAAATCCTGGCATATTTGTAAGCGCGTTTACCTTTAGGTACCCTGATTCCCCATGAATAGATCATCTGATTCAGTCCGTGAGGTATATGGTATCGCTTTACATTGATACTTAGGCCCTCAGGGGTATTCATTACCTTGATGGTATTGCGGCTTTTATAAATCTCACGCCCCTTCTCTTCGAAAACATCAGGAATGCTCTCGATGAAACTTCTCAGGTGTTCATATTTCGGATTTATTTTTATCTTTCTCATACTGAATCTGACAATTTAATAAGAGGTTTTATACTTCTTCCATTCGCTTTACTCGTTTCCATTTGGGCTTTTTGTGTTTTAATTTTCCTGTCTCAGCCAGTCTAACACATACTGTTGCTTGATACCGTCATGGAATATCTGTGGATCGTTGTCAAGCGTCAACAGGTATTTGGGATAATTATCAGGAATGGCTTGCAGGGGAGCCAATTCTCTTTTCATCGTATCCTCATTCCTCACACTAAGTGATACTTGGTAATATGACTTCCGCTCACCTTGAATAACAACGAAATCTATTTCGGCATCACCTATCTTGCCAACATAGATTTCTCCACCTCTGCGCGCCAATTCCAAATAGACGACATTCTCCAATACATGTCCTAAGTCGCCTCCCTTGGTACCATTGATGACATTGCGCAAACCTACATCCGCAAGATAATACTTTTGCCCGGTCTTCAATAATTGCTTCCCTTTGGCATCATATCTCGGAACAGAATAGAAGATATAACTATTCGTTAAGGCCGAGATATAGTTTTCAACTGTATGCGAAGTGATTTTTCTTCCTAAAGAAGTCATCGTGTCACTGATACGCTTGATGACAGAAATGTTGCCAATATTATCGGCCAGAAAACGAACTACGCTTTCCAACATCATGACATCTGTTATCTTCTTGCGACTCACCACGTCTTTCAGTACTATCGTATTGTACAATCCCGTAAGGTATTCACGTACCATCTCACGGTCGTTTTTGATTTGCAAGACATAAGGAAACGAACTCTTCTCGATATATTCACGATAAGCTGCCTCAAGATTCGTATCTGAAGGCATTGATTGGAGATATTCGTTGAAAGAGAATGGGAATAACTTGATTTCTACATATCTTCCCGTAAGCAAGGTCGCAATTTCCCCTGACAAGAGATAAGCGTTGGAGCCAGTCACATAGATATCTACATTATCTAATAAGAACAAACTGTCTATCGTTTTTTGGAATCCATCCACCATCTGAATCTCATCAAAAAAGAGATAGTTCATCTTTTCTGGGCAGAGATTCTTCTTGACGTGCGAATACAAAGCCTTATAGTTGAGGAATGGTTCATTGTCCAAGTCTTCAAAGTTGAGTTCTTGCACCTGATTTCCAGACACGCCTTCAACAAGAAGCTTCTCACGAAACATCCGCAAGAGAGATGACTTGCCGCAACGACGGATACCAGTCACCACTTTTATTATTTTCTTATCTCTCCATTTTTCCAGAAGAGACATATACTCTGTACGTTCTATCATAAACAGAAAAAATGAATTGCGTTGCAAAGATATGAAATATTTCTGAGAAAAGTGAATTGTACTGCATTTTTCTTTTAAAAGTTTTCGAGATTTGCAGTGCGCTGCAATTTTGTCAGTCTATATTGAGGTGCAACATGTATAATATCTATATCAGATAATAGTCATGTCTTTTTGTATTCTCATGATTCTCTTGGTACAACTTTCCCTTTCACCACTTCGTATCGCTTGTCAAATTCCTCTTTGGTTCGCTTCCATCTGTTATGCGTCCATAAATAATAAGGAGGGTTCTGGCGGATAGTGGTTTCCAGCATTTGGAAGAAGCGACGGGTAATCTCATGCTCTGGAAGAGCGTTCGGCTCGCGGGTGATGAGTTTGTAAGTGGCTGTGTAATAGCCCCTTTTGGGGCGCGACATCTCTACATAGAATACGGCATCGTTCATCTTTCTCATGATTCTTTCGCCTCCTGTAAACACAGGAGTTTCGGGATGGTTGAGGAAAGGAAGCCACAGGTGAATGTTCTCCCATTTAGGCCCCTGGTCGCTGATGTAGCCGAAGATGCTGCGGATATCCTTGCGCTTGTAATCTACCAGATAGCGGAGGATATCTTTCTTAGGAACTGGCACTCCATTTTCTTCGTGAGAACGGATGCGCTTGAAGAGTTCATCGAAGGCTTTGTTGTACAGAGGATGATAGATGAGACCCATCATGCGGGTCTTGGGCAGTTCGATGCCCACACATGAGAGCCACTCCCAGTTGCAATAATGTCCGAGGATGGCTGCTACATCCTGACCCTCCTGGAAACATTTTTCCACTTCCTCGCTATTGTAAACATGGAAGCGGCGGCGGAGTTCCTTATCGCTGATACTCAGCAACTTGACTGCTTCAAAGAAATAATCGCAGAACCAGCGATAGAATTTCTTTTCGATAGCTGCGATTTCTTCGGCAGACTTCTCAGGAAAGGAGGCGGTGAGATTCTTACGCACAATACCCCGGCGGTACTTGATGACGTGGAACATCATGAAGTACTCGAAATCGGAGATGCAATAGAGCAGCCTGAATGGTAGCAGCGATATTGCATAAAACAGCGCATAAACAATCTTTGTCATAAGTCCTATGATTTACACCTTATTATATATATAAGCAAGAATGCAACTTAACATTCAACATTCAACATTCAGCACTTAACATTGTTATTATACCTGCTGCATATCGTGCAATTTCTTATAATATCCGTCTTTGCCTATCAGTTCATCGTGAGTACCACGCTCCACGATTCTTCCCTCATGCATCACGCAGATTTCGTCTGCATGCTTGATAGTGCTCAGGCGGTGAGCCACGGCTACGGTAGTACGGGTCTTCATCAGCTTCTCCAAAGCATCCTGCACCAGGCGCTCGCTCTCTGTATCAAGAGCAGAAGTAGCCTCGTCGAGAATGAGGATAGGAGGATTCTTGAGGATGGCACGGGCGATGCTCACACGCTGGCGCTGACCACCGGAAAGTCTGCCTCCACGGTCGCCGATTCCTGTATCAAATCCATGTTCCGACTTCATGATAAAGTCGTAGGCATTGGCTATCTTTGCAGCATTGGCGATTTCCTCGTCGGTAGCATCGGTTTTGCCGAAACGGATGTTGTCCTTGAAGCTGGCATTGAAGAGGATAGCCTCCTGGTTTACATTGCCTATCAGCTGGCGGAGATCATTTACTGCCAGGTCTTTCACGTTGATGCCATCGATGAGCACCTCGCCTTCCTGCACGTCATAGTAACGTGGAATCAGATCCACCATCGTACTCTTACCGCTACCGCTCTGACCTACGAGTGCCACGGTCTTGCCCTTCGGAATCACGAGGTTGATGTCTCTCAGCACGTATATCAGTTCGTCGCTCTTATTGTCTGTATAGGCGAATGATACGTGGCGGAACTCTATCTGATGTTCGAAGGAAGCGATATGCTCCGGGTTCTCCTTGTCCTTGATTTCCACTTCTGCCTGGAGAATCTTGTCGATACGCTCCATGCTGGCAAGTCCTTTAGGGATATTATAGCTTGCCTTGGAGAATTCCTTCAGCGGATTGATGATACTGTAGAGCATTACCAGGTAGAAGATGATGGTAGGACCATCGATGCGGCCGTAATCCAATACCAGAATGCCACCAAACCACAATACGACTACGATGAGGATGGTGCCCAGGAATTCACTCATAGGATGAGCCATCTGCTGGCGGATGTTCACGCGCATGATGTTGTCGCGATATTCGCTGTTTACCTTGTCAAATCGCCAGTTCATCTTGCTTTCTGCACAGAAAGCCTTGATGATGCGGAGCCCGCCCAATGTTTCTTCTACCATGCTCATGGTGTCGCTCCAGAGCGACTGCGCCTCTGTACTCTGTGCCTTCAGTTTTTTGCCCACCATGCCCATGAACCAGCCGAAAGGTGGAACAAAAAGGATGGTGAAGAGGGTGAGCTGCCAACTGATGCAGATGAGGGTGATAAAGTAGAAGAGTATCAGAATCGGATTCTTGAAAAGCATGTCGAGAGATGACATGATACTACTTTCTACTTCCTGTACGTCGCCGCTCATACGGGCAATGATGTCGCCCTTGCGCTCCTCGCTGAAGAAACTCAGAGAGAGAGAATTGATCTTCTGGTAGAGCTGGTTGCGGATGTCACGCACGATACCAGTACGGATAGGTATGATGGTGGCGGAAGAGAGGAAATAAGCTCCCGTCTTCAGGAATGTCATGAATGCCAGGAACAGACCGATCACCAGAAGGGCGGTCGAAGCACTGTATTCCACGATAAATTCCTGGATGTAATAGTACATGTTGTTGGTGGCCACTTCCTTGAGGGTGCCCCAGTCTCCGTTCCAGGTCATATAGTCGTTGGCACGGATGCCGCCATCTACCTGAAACAGGATTTGCAGGATTGGTATCAAGGCTGCGAATGAAAAGATATTCAATACCGCCGATAGGATATTGAATAATATGGATAGTCCCAGATATCTTTTGTATGGAGGGACAAATCGTTTTAAAACTTGCAAGAATTCCTTCATAGACTGCAAATATAGCGCTTTTAGAGAAAACTACAAAATGATTTTGTGTTTTTTCGCTAAAAGTATGAAGAAAAAGGCTACTTTTACCTGTTTTGGGTAGGTAAAAGTGCCATTTTCTGTTTATTTTGAGTTATTCTTTTACTTCTTCGCCGAAGAGGGTAGCAGAGGTGGAACCTGTGATGCGAACTTTTACGAATTCGCCGATATGGTGGTTGCCCTTATCGATGACTACCGCCTTGTTCTGCTCTGTGCGACCCATCATCTGCTCACGGCTGCGCTTGCTGAAGTTCTCGATGAGGATGGTGAATTCCTTACCCTCATCTTTCTTGTTCTGCTCTGCGCTCACCTCTGTCTGGAGCTTGATCAGTTCGTTGAGGCGGGCTATCTTGGTTTCTTCCGAAACATTGTCAGGCAGGTGCTTGGCAGCATAGGTGCCCGGGCGCTCTGAATACTTGAACATGAAGGCGCTGTCGAAACCAACTTCTTTCACCAGCGAGAGGGTTTCCTGATGGTCTTCCTCTGTTTCGTCGTGATAACCCACGAAGATGTCGGTAGTGATGCCGCAGCTTGGGATGATGCGCTTGATGTCGGCGATGCGCTGCAGATATTCCTCACGGGTGTATTTGCGGTTCATCAGCTTCAGTATCTTGTTGCTTCCGCTCTGGGCAGGGAAGTGGATGTGCTTGCAGAGGTTTGGCTCTTCAGCGATGGCGTGGAGGATGTCCTCGGTCATATCCTCTGGGTTAGAGGTGGTGAAGCGCACGCGCATATCTGGTACAGCCTGGGCTACCATATGGAGGAGTTCTGCAAAGGAAAGACTGCCTTCCTCACGCTTTCCTGATGGTGAAAGACCGTAACTGTTCACGTTCTGGCCAAGCAGGGTAACCTCCTTGAAACCACGCTGCTGCAAATCGCGAACCTCACGCAGGATGCTCTCTGCATCGCGGCTGCGCTCGCGTCCGCGAGTATAAGGTACGATGCAGTAGTGGCAGAAATTGTTGCAGCCACGCATGATGCTCACAAAACCGCTCACTCTGTTGCCACCGATGCGCTGAGGCACGATGTCACGGTAAGTCTCGGTCTTGGAAAGTTCGATGTTGATGGCATTGGTGCCCATTTCGCATTGTGCGATCATATCTGGCAGGTTGAGATAGCTGTCCGGACCGCAAACCAGGTTGGCATAGTGGTTCTGGATGAGGTCATCCTTCACTCGCTCAGCCATACAGCCCAACACACCGAGGATTACCTTTCTGCCCTTTTTCTGCTCAGCATGGAGGGTGTCGAGGCGATGATAAATCTTGTTTTCCGCATTCTCTCGGATACTGCATGTGTTAAGAAAAATAGCATCGGCCTCTTCTTCTTTTTCACAGATTT
>USJD01000104.1 GCA_900554835.1 uncultured Prevotella sp.
TCGATATCGATGCCAACGGTATCTTGAACGTATCAGCTAAGGATAAGGCTACAGGTAAGGAGCAGAGCATCCGCATCGAGGCTTCATCTGGCTTGAGCGAGGATGAGATCAACCGCATGAAGGCTGAGGCTGAGCAGAATGCTGCTGCAGATAAGGCTGAGCGCGAGAAGATTGATAAGTTGAATCAGGCAGACAGCATGATCTTCACCACAGAGAACTTCTTGAAGGACAATGGTGATAAGATTCCAGCTGACAAGAAGCCAGGTATCGAGCAGGCATTGCAGCAGTTGAAGGATGCTCACAAGGCAGCTGATGTTGCAGCTATCGATAGCGCTATCAACAATTTGAACACCGTCATGCAGGCTGCTTCTCAGCAGATGTATCAGGGTGGTCAGCAGGCAGGTCCTGGTGCACAGGGTGCTCAGGGCGGTCAGCAGGCACAGGGCGGCAATGGAGGCGCTCAGGATGTTCAGGATGCTGACTTCGAGGAGGTTAAGTAATATCTCCTGCCGATGAGGAGTCTCTCATTGATGCTCCTCTCTCTCAAAAGAGAGTTGTTAAGTTAATATATAGTTAAAGCACACAACTGAAAAGGAAACGATTCGGTTGTGTGCTTTTTTTGTATTGAGAAAAAAAGGCTATTTCTAAATATGCAGCCACTTGGCCTTGCAATATTCCTTGTTCGTCTCAAAGAGACTTTATCTTGTTTCCTAATAACATATTCTTTGTATTTTAAGTCCAAATAAATCGGTCTGCTTTTTGACGGTGTCCGCTATAATTGGATGTTTTCGCTATAAATTCTGTTGAATTACGACGAAAATGAAACTATTTCGACGAGTTTTCGACGGAAGTATGTGATTTTCGTCGAATTTCGACGGTTTTTTCACAGAAGAAACCAATACCGTCCATCGGTTTTTATCAGCTTTTCCATTTTCATGGCTTTTAGTAAATCTCCGAGCATACGAAGTCTTTGTTCTTCCGTCTTGTTTTGCGGAAGAACATCCTTTAGATATTCGTATATACTATCTCGCTTGGCACCTTCATCTCCTGCATTGCTGAGATATTGAAGAACCATTTGGCACAACCTCTAAGAATGTTTTCCGTAGTATTAGCAGGAGTTTCCGTAGTTACAGGGGAGTTTTCGTAGTTGTTTCCGTAGTGTCCTTTATGTTTCTTTTCAGCTTAAGGCAAGTTTCAATTCGGTCAGGATTACTCTTTTCTTTAACTGTTGGTATGCTCCAACCATTATCAAGAATTTAACAAGAAAGTGCAAAATTTCGAAATGCTTTTGTAAAAGTACCCCTTTGTTGTTGAAAAATAATTATCTTTTTGTAAATTAGCTTATTTTTGGTTAACAATATTGAAATACATCTTAAAAACCTTGAAGTTTAAGCTTGAAGCATACAGTTGTATGTTGACATTGTCTTATATTATATACAATAAACTATTATACATTTGTATGCAAATTATGGAAGATAAAGAATATTTGAAGATGTTCGCTCAAAGAGTTAGAACACTTCGCGAAGAGCAAGGCATCTCTCAGGAAAAACTTGCAGAGAGAGCAGAACTCCATCGTACTTATATAGGTATGGTGGAACGTCTTGAGCGCAACCCCTCGCTCGTTTGCATTTATAAAATTGCAAATGGTTTAGGAGTTCATATAACAGAACTATTTCAATAATTTCAAATTATAATATTCTTATGAAGAAGTTCAAGATTTCAAACGATGAAGTTGCTGGATTATCTAATGCTCCCCAGTACAAATTTCCTAAATATGTAACGCAGGTTATTAACTTGGTGAATAGCAACGCAGGTGGTACACGTCCTAAGGTTGTTGGTCAAATGTCAGAGCTCATTAAAGAGTTTGATGGAAAATCTATCGATGAGTGGATTGAATGGTACACCGAACGTTATCCGAATGCCGTTAATGATGCTACGGATAAGATTTGGAATATGTATGAAACAATGAAAGCAGCTTTCAATGCTATAACAAAAGATATGGTTGAGAACTGGGTCAAGGATCTTGTCTATGGTAAAACCTATTGTGGACTCAGATTTCAAACTGCAATTATTTCTGCTATTGCTTCTCAAATGGGAAAGGAATGGAGAGAGGCAAATCCTGACGAGGAAGCACAGGGAATTGATGGTTTTATAGGAGACAAACCCCTCCAAATTAAATCATCTACCTACAAACTTGAGGCACATTTGTTAGAATCTATAGAAGTGCCAATTGTGTATTATGACAAGAAGAAGGATGGAATAAACATAGAGTATAACCCTGCAGATTTTTGATTATTATGGTAAGACATAAGCGTATTAATGAACCAGACATTCGATATGATGGTCAAAATCTTTTTCAATTAAATGCTACTCCAGATTTACCTAAATATACGTCTGGTTTTATTAATGATGTTAATGGGTGGGCAGGAGGTACAAAACCTGAAAATGTAGGTCAGGTTTCTGAACTCATCAAACGATTTAGGGAAGAACACCCCCAAGGAACACTTGAGGATTGGAAAACATTTCACCATACATTGACTGATATTCAAGTTCTGAAAGGTAGAGGAAATACTAAAAGATTTGAAAACGTTCATATGAATGGTATCGAACAGGGGGTGCATGATATTATGGCAAAGATGGACGAGGTCAAGAATAATATAAATCAACTGACTGAAAAAAAAGTTCAATCTTGGCTTGAAAATTTGGTTTATGAAAAAACTTATTGTGGTCTTGAAGCTCAAAAGTTAATTTTGAAGACAATAGCAGAAAATCATCATTTTGATTGGATTTTGGGATCAATTGAAGATGAAAGGCAAGGTATTGATGGGTATATAATTGATCCTAATGGTCCTAAGTTTTATCCATTACAGATTAAAAGTTCGTCTTATGGGAATAAACACAAACAAGAACATTTTGTTTGCCCTATTGTTACATATGATTTGTTAGACGAAGGAATAAATTTTAATATGCCAGCTAATGCTCTTACTGATCCTCCTGAGTCAGAAGTTTGGACTACTATAAAGCTAAGAACTTCAATTAGATATTTTCATCATAAGCCTAAAGCATAGCCTAATTGTTATAAAGGAGAGGGTGTGTCATAAGTCCATGATGCACCCTCTTTTTTGTCTAAAGTACCTCCAAAAGCCGTTACCTATAACATCATCTTCAAGGAAATGTGTTAAGTTTGTTTACTTTTAGATCAAATACCCTTAACCAAGGTTGTGCTTATTCACAAAAGGGCATAGTTCTCCCATTCAGCCTTTACGGCTGTTTGCTGTTTTTACATTTCATATCGTTTTATTTGCAAGAGTTTTTTCAATTTGGCAGAT
Source organism: uncultured Prevotella sp. (assembly GCA_900554835.1). Taxonomy (GTDB): domain Bacteria; phylum Bacteroidota; class Bacteroidia; order Bacteroidales; family Bacteroidaceae; genus Prevotella. The sequence goes on from USJD01000104.1 coordinate 3,330, forward strand.
ATGGCAAATATGCCGAAGTCCATATATATCTTATCTATACCGAAATGTCGAAACCTCTTGTAGCCCATGTCAAACTTTGTCTGTCCAAACACAGCTTCAGGCTCTATAGGTCTTTTGCTTCTGTGTTCAAGTCCTTCTTTTGAAGTCAATAGTTCAAAAGCCTCCTTTTTATATTCATTCAGCCGATGGTTTATGCCGACGACTCTGTCTCCATTGGAGGTCTTGCACATGCTGGCCAAAGGACATCCTGCACATCGTTTTGCCTTGTAAAGGGTTACAACTGAAATGTAACCGGAATCGCTCTTGGTCTGTCGTTGCCCCCATTCTTCCATATGCTGTCCCATGGGCCAAACCAGATAATTTTCTTCCTTGTTGTAATAGAGATTTGCTTGGTTGAATGCATCTTGCTTGAACGGTTTGTGCTGCTCCTTGTGAAACATGTTGTACTTCACGTAACCGACCATGTTTTCTTCCTCTATGAACTCGTAGTTCTCCAAAGACCCATAGCCCGAATCCGCCGTGACGATCTTGGATTGTTTGCCGTGCCTCCATTTGAATTTCTTCAGGAATGGCTTGAATGTCAACGTGTCCGTCGGATTGGAATAAAAGTCAAAGTTGGTAAAGTATTGGTTCTCTGTCGCTATCTGTAAATTATAGGCAGGCTTGGTCTGTCCGTTGTTCATAGCATCCTCCTTAAGACGCATGAACGTAGCATCCTTGTCTGTCTTGGAATAACTGTTTCTGTTTCCCAAAATCTTTAACGATTCCTCGTATTCACGCATCTTGTCTCCATTGTCATACAGACGCTTAATCTGGGTAGCGAGCTTGTTGCGTTCCCTTTTTGAAATGCCTGTGTCGGGAATGGATTGTAGTTGGCGCTCGTAGCGTCTTGCCTTGGAGTCTATGTCGAGTGAACTTTCCAACGAGTCCTCGCTATCTTCACTTTCGTCTCTTCCTGTAAGAAGTTTGATTTTTCCTTTGACTTGCACAAGGGCAACCTTTGTCTTCTCTATAAGTTTCTCACGGTTCTTCTGTACCGTCTTCTTCCAGACAAATGTGTACTTGTTAGCTTTTGACTCTATCTTCGTTCCATCAACGTATTGTTCCTCCAAGGTTATAACACCTCGATCTACGAGAATGGCAACAACTCTGTCAAAATAGAAATCTATGCATTTCAGAAGATGGTGGGAACGAAATCGGTTGATTGTCGAGAATGATTGGCGTTGACCACCACAAATCCATATATAGCGAATGTCATAGCGTAATCGGCTGGCTATTCCACGACATGAATACACTCCATTGATATAGGAGTATATAACCAAACTAAGTAACATCATAGGGCTATAAGGAGGGGCCCCTGTGCCGTCATATGTACTCAGCAAAGGCTTGCTGTCCATGCTGCGAACAATTGAATCTACCATGCGAACCTTGTCATCTTTTGGAATATAATCGTCAAAAGATGAAGGAAAAATGCTCAAATCTTGCCGAGTTTCAGATTTTATTTGTACCTTTGCCATATATATAGAAAGTTTTCTGCAAATATACAGCTTTTTTGCGGAAAGACAAAGCCCGAGCTTGTGAAAGTTTGGGCTTTGTTGTAAATAAATCAGAAAATTTTCTAAAAGACAAAGATTTTAATAAGAAACTATGTTCTCAAAGAAAAAGGGTGCATCATGGACTTATGACACACCCTCTTCTATTTCATTCAAATCAACAATTCTTGCTTTAAACGTATTATATCCTTCGTTAATCTTTAGATTCTTACGAAGTTCAATCTCTTTTGAATTATCAAATTGTAGCACTACGTAATATGAAGCATGCTCAGGAGAGAAACCGATTTCTTTGAGATTTTCTTTTGTCCATATTTTGAAGCAACCTTTATTTCTAAGTTTGAATAAATGTGGATCCTTTCCGTTTGTATGAAGTAATACATATTGCATTCGTTCAAATCCTGGAGTCACAAGGACGGAGCCTTTAGAATCGCCAGCACGTAGATAACAAATTCCCTTTTCTATCATCTGCTTTTTTAGAGATGCACGAGCATGGTTGATTAGAACTGTTGGTGCAGGATTGTTTGATAATGTATTAACGTCAGTCTTGTCTTTTATCTGGGTTAGCACATTTTGATCTATTTCAAACTTTGACCCATAAGTCTGTTCTTTTACATTAACTAACTTATCCATTTTGTGAACATCAACAAATCGGTATGCCAACATATCAATAGCTTTATGGTAGTCAAAAAAGGATGTGTCTTCTTTAAACGAAAAAATATCTTGCTTGTTTATGTCACCATCTATAACTTTCTCCTTATAGAAAGCACGAAAATCCTTATTAAGTTCATATCCCACAGAGTTGCGTCCAAGATTTCTTGCAGCCAATGCTGTTGTACCGCTCCCCATGAAAGGATCACAGATAGTATCTCCAACAAATGAAAACATCTTTATCAGTCGTTTAGGAAGTTCTTCTGGGAATACTGCAATATGACGATTCTGTTTGGCACCACAGAAAGTCCAATGCGAAGAGAAATATTCGTCCCATTCCTCCTTTGTCAAAATTGAGGATTCCTTTGCTTCCTTTGAAGGAGTTGGAGCCTTTCCTAATTTCTTGAATAACAGAATGTGTTCAAAATCAATTTTGACAATACCTCCTCGTGGATAAGGATAACTGCCCATAACTTGTTGACCTCCTGTTGTATGCATAGATGTTGGCTTTTGCCATATGATACTGCCCATGTAGTCAAAACCTATCAATTCACAGAAATGAATGATCTCGGAATGTATAGGTATGACCTTGTATCGACCATAATAAAAAGATCGGGCAAACTGATCCCCAATGTTGATACACATGCGACAACCAGAAGATAGAATTCGATGACACTCTTTCCAGACAAGATTGAGATTGTTGATATATGTTTCATAAGTATCATTGAAACCAATCTGTTTTTCTGTACCATAGTCCTTCAATTGCCAATACGGAGGTGATGTAATAATCAATTGAACAGATTCATCTTGAATCTGTGTCATGTTTCGACTATCACCGTTTATGAGAATATGATTGGTCGTCATTTTATTTTGTTGTAGCAAATAAGTTTTCTCTGAATGGCATAGCTGAAAGATCCGAATGATCTTCTAATTCGACAAGGTATTCTCCTGACTCTTTTCGAGTTATTGAAGTTAAATAATTAAGTTCAATTTCGGTCTCTTGTTTAGTCATTACCTTGTAGTTTAGAGTGTTGTTGAAATACTTTACTTTTTTGCCAGATATTTCTCTTTCTTCTACAAATTGTTTATGCGCATCAAAACGTTTCTTGATAGAGCTATTACAGAGATCAATATCAAGACTTTCAATGCCTTCTCTTATAATAGTTTCAAAATTTGCATCAATGTCATAGCCGCAAGAATTTCTTCCAGTTAAGATTGCAGCTTGCATCGTTGTGCCTGTTCCAAGAAATGGATCAAGAACAATATCGCCCTTCTGTGAAAACATATTAATTAACCTAAACGGTATCTCAAAAGGATAGGCAGCACTTCGCTCTCGTGTATTCAACTTCTGAAGATTCTGTTTTGTTCCCTTTACTTCCCAAACGTCAGAAAACCAAACATTGCGTTCTTCCCAAAAAAATGAACTTTTCATGCGTCCAAGTTTTGCTTCCGCAGTTTTGTAGGTGCGTTTCTCTCCCTTACGGAAAATAAGAATCCATTCATGCTCGAGAGTAACGTATGCGCCACAGGGCAACATGCCACTTCCCATGAACTTATTTGGTGCATTTGTTTGCTTCCTCCATATTATATTAGGCAAACCGATAAACCCCAGTTCTATACAAGCTTTAGCAATTCGACTATGATTGTTATAAAGTGAGAACTTTCCATTTATGGTTCTAGTTGCATCACCAATATTTATGCACAGAAAACCTCCTGGCTTGATAACACGGAAGCATTCTTTCCATACCATATCAAGTTCTTGATGCATTAACTCAAATGCCTTCTCTGGTTCCGATTCTATATACTTCTTTATTTGTGGATTCTGGTCAGACATAATCTCATCCCACATCTCAATCATTGGATATGGTGGAGATGTAACAACCAAATCTATGGTGCAATCATTAATCTGCTTCATATGTTGTGAAGCTCCAATATAAAGTGTATGATTCGTAGTCATCGAAAATATTTTTTCAATTATTTGTCAATATTTAATTCCTGTACTGGGACTTAGAGAGTATTGGCTGTTGTGATAAGTGCTTCCGAATTTGATTGATTGGTATTGTTTCACTTATATACGGTGTGCTAATCTTTACCAAGATTATCTGCCACCTGCGCCATTGGTAACTAAAATCCTTTTCTGCAAGAATGATTTTATTTTAATATAGCTATTTGAATTTATTAAGCTGTCATTGATTAATGTCTATAATTGAAGACCATAGCAGCTTTCGGGTTGCAAATATACTAAATTTATATCGAAATATCGAAATTTTACCAAGATATTTTGAATACTGACATTATTTGAGGTCAAAAATGGCAAATTTCTTCATCGGATCCGATGAAGAAAAACTATGAAGAAATGAAAAAGAGGATGTGCCATGGACTTGTGACACATCCTCTTTCTGAAAATCTTATTTCTCGTTTTTCGCAGCAAGGGCTTCACGAACCTTTGCCTCGATTTCTTCAGCTAATTCTGGATTGTCCTTCAATAAAGCCTTGGCTGCATCGCGACCCTGACCTAATTTAGAACCATCATAGCTGAACCAGCTACCACTCTTCTGGATGATGTTGTGCTCTACGCCCAAATCTACAATCTCGCCAATCTTGCTGATACCCTCACCAAAGGTAATCTCAAACTCAGCCTTGCGGAAAGGAGGAGCAACCTTGTTCTTCACCACCTTCACACGTACCAGATTGCCAAGAACATTTTCACCATCCTTGATGGCAGAAGCCTTGCGGATATCCAGACGTACAGAAGCATAGAATTTCAAGGCATTACCACCGGTAGTCGTCTCTGGGTTGCCAAACATGATACCAATCTTATCACGCAACTGGTTGATGAAGATACAGGTGGTGTTTGTCTTGCTGATGGTAGAAGTGAGCTTGCGGAGAGCCTGACTCATCAGACGAGCCTGAAGACCTACCACGTTGTCACCCATGTCACCCTCGATTTCCTTCTTTGGAGTCAGAGCTGCTACAGAGTCAATCACCAGAATGTCGATGGCAGAAGAACTAATCAGCTGGTCTGCAATCTGTAAAGCCTGCTCACCATTGTCTGGCTGTGAAATCCACAGATTGTCCACATCCACGCCCAATTTGGCAGCATAGAAACGGTCGAATGCGTGCTCAGCATCGATGAAAGCAGCGATGCCGCCAGCTTTCTGTGCCTCTGCAATGGCATGAATGGCCAGAGTAGTCTTACCAGAAGATTCCGGACCATAGATTTCTATGATTCGTCCCTTAGGATAACCACCTACGCCAAGCGCATTGTCGAGTGCGATACTGCCAGTAGGGATCACCTCTATATTCTCGATTTGTTCATCACCTAATTTCATGATAGAGCCTTTGCCGAAGTCCTTTTCGATCTTCGCCATGGCAGCCTGAAGGGCCTTCAGTTTCCCTTCATTAGGATTTAAAGTACCCTCCTTTATTTCTTCCTTTTTCGCCATTGTGATAATAGTTTTAAACTGTTATATTTTATATTTGTTTGAGGTTGCAATTAGTCGATTTCCAAATCACCGTCAAATACCTCGTGCCAAGGCAAGCCTTGCTTGTTGAGCTGCTCCATGAATGGATCTGGGTCGAATTCCTCTACGTTCCATACACCTGGCTTCTTCCAGATGCCCTTGAGGAACATCATGGCACCAATCATAGCTGGTACACCAGTAGTATAGCTTACGCCCTGCATGCCAGTCTCGTTGTATGCCTCCTGGTGCTTGCAGTTGTTGTAAACATAGTATGTGCGCTCCTTACCATCCTTCTTGCCACGGATACGGCAACCGATAGAGGTCTCGCCGTCATAGTTCTCACCGAGATCCTGTGGGTTAGGCAATACGGCTTTCAGGAACTGCAATGGAACGATCTTCACCTTGGCAGTCTTGCCAGAGCCATCAGCCAATGGAGCCTCGTATTCAATCTCGTCGATACGGCTCATGCCGAGGTTCTGAATGCAGTCGAGATAGGTGAGATACTGCTGACCGAAAGTCATCCAGAAGCGTGCCTCCTTGATGGTAGGGTAGTTCTTTACCAGACTCTCCAACTCCTCGTGGTGCATCAGATAACTCTCGCGAGGACCGATGTTAGGGTAGGTGAGAGGTTTGTGGATAGACAGAGGGTCTGTTTCAATCCATTCACCATTCTTATACCAGAGTCCCTTTTGGGTAATCTCGCGGATGTTGATTTCAGGGTTGAAGTTGGTAGCGAAAGCCTTGTGGTGGTTACCAGCGTTGCAGTCCACGATGTCGAGCACCTCAATCTCATCGAAGTGATGCTTGGCAGCGTATGCGGTGAAGATACCGGAAACGCCTGGGTCGAAACCGCAACCGAGGATAGCGCAAAGACCAGCCTTCTCAAACTTGTCCTTGTATGCCCACTGCCATGAGTACTCGAAGTGAGCCTCGTCCTTAGGTTCGTAATTGGCTGTGTCCATGTAGTTGCAGCCGCAAGCCAAACAAGCATCCATGATCGTAAGATCCTGGTAAGGCAAAGCGAGGTTGATGACAAGTTCAGGCTTGTAGCTATTGAAGAGAGCCTTCAGCTGCTCAACGTCGTCGGCATCCACCTCAGCCGTCTGAATATCCATCTTGTAACCTTTGGCATGGATATCCTTTACCAACTTATCGCATTTTTCCTTGCGACGGCTAGCAATCATAAACTCGGTGAAAACGTCCTGGTTCTGGACGATTTTGAAGGCAGCCACGGTAGCCACGCCACCTGCGCCAATCATAAGTACTCTACTCATTTTTTATCTTTAATGTTAAGTGTTTAATGTTGAATGTTAAATTAGGCTTGCGCCCTTATGGAAAGTAAAGCAATTGAATTCTTCACTCTTCACTCTTCGTTCTTCACTTTATCTCGTTTGCCGAAATTCCTAAGGCACTCATCAGTGAATATCCGAGAATCTCCTGTCGGAAATTGCCGCCAGGCATTGGTTGCATGGCGAAGAGTGTGATGCGCTTGTCGTCATCCTCTACCTTTCTCAATATCTCTCGCAGGCGGTCGTAGGCATCTCCATCTTCCGAGTTGGGAATGATCATGACGCGCTTTACCTCCTTGGCATTGCAAACCGTGCGGGCAACATCCACGAGGAAATCATCCTTGCCCACCATCTTTTCCTCTGTAGGATAAGAAGATATGATAAACTCGCCCAACTTGTTGTCCTTGAAAGCCTGTGCGTTCAGATCTTTCTCGTAATTGGAAGGGCGGAAGTTTTTCATTGCCATAGACTGCTTGTCGTGGATAAGCACCACTTGGGTTTCGTGCTCACCCTCTCTGAGGCCGCCGTCAAGGGCAATACAGACTGCCCATTGAGCCATATCGGCCGGTTGGATGCGACGGTTGATCATACGCTCGAAGTTGACAGTCAGGTCGAAAGCCACTCTGTCGATATAGTCAGCGTCAGCGATGATAACATTCTCGCTCCATTTTATATTGTTTGTATCTAATGAATTCATAGGTGCAAAAATACGATTTTTTTTCGTAACTTACCCCATTTTATGGATAAAATAATCAAAATGATATATTTTTTTCTTTTCTATGATGCAGATGCATTCTTTTCTGATGTGCGGATTTCTCCCTTTTCATGCGATGCATTTAGCCAAATAATGTCCTGCGAGGACTGCTAAAAGTCCCAAAGCTAAACTTCCGAAGAGATAGAGCATCATATAGGTATAGCTTCCATCCTTCATCAGTCCGTAACCTTCGTTCATGAAGGTAGAGAAGGTGGTAAAACCTCCGCAAAAGCCTGTAGTGAGGAGCATTTTGACGGATGGGGATAAAAGGCCTCCTCCATTCCAGTTTAATCCTGATAAAAAACCGATGATGAGGCATCCCAATACATTTACCGTCATCGTTCCGAAGGGGAATGCGATGAATGTATATGATTGTACCATCTTGGAAATCCAAAATCTCATGCCGCCTCCGAAGAAGCTGCCGATACTGACCAGTAATAATTCTTTCATTTCTATATTCTTTGTGATTGCAGCAAGGACAAGTTAGCAGAGTCTTTTCCGCCGGTGTCCGATTACTTATTGCCGTGCAAAATTACATGTTTTATTTCTCTTAGGCAAAAGATTTCTGGAAAAAATAAAATAGCATGCTTAATTTTTCCTCTTCCTTTTTCTTTTAATGGATATAAGGAGCAGGATAGTAATCCCGGGATTGCTTTTCCTGGATAAAGGTTAGAATAAATAAAGAATTGTTGAACATTTTAAAATAATAGGAGAAAAAGTTATGAAACGAGTATTCAATCTTTTGGTAGTGGATGAGAGTGGCAGTATGAGCATTATCAAGCGCCATGCTTTGGTAGGAATCAACGAGACGCTGACTACGATTCAGAAAATGCAGAAGACGCATAAGAATCTGGAGCAGCGAGTTACGCTCATCACTTTTGACAGCACGCATACCAATGTGTTCTATGATAACGTGCGTGCCTCTAATGCCAATCCTTTGAAGGCAAAGGACTATAATCCTTGTGGTGCCACCCCTCTTTATGATGCCATCGGAATGGGTATCGCTAAGATCAATGCCTTGACCACCGAGGATGGCAGTGTGTTGGTAACTATTATCACGGATGGTGAGGAGAATTGCAGTGAGGAGTATAGTCTGAAGATGATAAAGAACCTCATAGAGAAGTTGAAGAAGCAGAACTGGACCTTTACCTTCATCGGCACCGATGATCTTGATGTGGAGAATATAGCTCTGGATATGGGCATCGACAACCACCTCCAGTTCTCGGAAGATGAGGCTGGCACCAAGAAGATGTTTGCAAGAGAGAATAGGGCGAGAGAGCGCTATGTCAAGTGCTGTGCAACGGATTGCGTGATGGAAGCGGGTAGTTATTTCGAGGAGGAATAAAGAAGGACCTCAGTATAAGCAGAGAATTACCTGCAAGCGAGTAAACTAAATAAAATGGGAATAGCAAAAGCTGCATGATAAATCGTGCTGCTTTTGCTATTTTTTATTATTGCTGTCCGATAAAACCAGAAAACTCTGACAACCCTCTCGCATGTGCGTGCG
>USJD01000105.1 GCA_900554835.1 uncultured Prevotella sp.
TGCCGAGTGCAGCTTTTCTTCTGCAAAGATACGACTTTTCCTCGTAACTTCCAAGGTTTTTGGGAAAAATGTAGGGATGATGATAATGAAAATGAGGGTTTCAACATAAAGTTACCTTCAGGAATAGCTTCTCAAAAATAACAATTAAAATTTCATTCTCCTTTCACAATCATCAGAATATACTTATAATCAGTTGCTTAAGTGTGAAAGGAGAATTCTCTGAAACAACAATAATAATCAGTAGATAGGACTATTCATATAAGGAGAAAGCAACTTAGTCTAAGGGAGAAAGCAACTATCACAAAAGGAATAGAAAAGGCTTCTTTGTATCGGATGACCCGGGTCATCCATATAGATGACGGGAGTGAGCCATATAGATGACCCGAGTCATCCATATAGACGAACTTAGTCGTCCAGCCGATAACTCACCCCTTTTCTCCTGCCAACATCTATCCCTCATCCTTCTGGTTACTATCCTTTATCCCAGCATTCATAACAAAGACACCCACTATTCATTATCAAAGCACCCACTATTCATTATCAAAACACCCACTATTCCCTATTGGAGCAAGGCACATCGCCATATTTAAGCTTAGCCATCAATTACCATCTCAAATTAAAGAGATTTTTCCTTTCACACTTAACTCTCTTATTTTCAATGCAATCCACATTTCGTGAAAGGAGATTTATGATTCACCTTAAATATTTCTAACTGTACGGTTGAAACGAAAAAAGGCAGCTCTCGGAATGCGAGAGCCGCCTTTTAATTATGAACACACACAACATATATGTGTGTACTGTTTGTACAAAATGTTATTTCACTTCAACGAAGGCATAAGCACCTGTGATATCATTAAAGTAGATATTATATGTACCTGCAGGAACAGAAATGTTGCTGCTGCCACCAGAAGTGATAAGAGTACCCTTATTCTCATAGTTCTGACCTTCAGCAAAACCCCAGTTTCCATCATCGCGCCACTTGTGATCAGCACGAATCTTCAAGCCACCAGCAGGAATCTCTTGCTTGGCAAGATACCAATTGTGAGGAGCCACTTGCTTCAAGTCGATGTCATCACCTTCTTTCCACTTGCCACCTACACCTATCAGACTAACATACTTAAACTCTGTAGGATTCTGGTTGGCAAGTTTTGTCCACTTATAAGTCATGGTAGAGAAGTCGGCTGTGAATGTATAATAAGCATCCTTCTCTGGGCAAACGATAGCACCACCATTGGCCTTCAATTTACCCTCAGCTGCACTTACGCCATCACCAGAAGCAGAACCAAAGGCATTATCCCACTTACCAAAGTCACTGCCGAGCCAAATCTTCAAGTTTGCATCACCTGTCCACTTCGTAGTAAAGTTCTGAACCATAGCAGTTTCAGCAGTCATCAAGCAAGACATGTTTTGGTCGCTCCAGCTTTGCAAAGCACCTACAAGATAGTATTCTGGTGCGATTTGTTTGATGGAATAAGTGTAGTCCATCATATTGATTGTCATCTGATAGATACCAGCCTTTGCAATCTTACCAGCGTTAGCCTTTTCACCCTTTGAAGTAGTAGTGAGAAGTGTACCGCTCATTGCGTCGTCACCATCTTTTTCTACACCAACAACACCCTTAGGATTGTTTTCTACTGCCCAAATATTACCTGCATCTACATTACCCTGAGGAATAATCTTCCAGTATTGGTTATCGTCTGTTGTAGTAAACATAATGGTAAATACTGGATCCTCATAAACGTCTGCGTCTGAGTGGGTGAATTTGAATTTGGTGTCCAAACTCCAATCTGTCATTTGTCCAACCAGATAGTAGTTAGTGTCAATGAATGGAGCCTTTGGAGTCATTACAAGGTTTATCTTACCAGCATCGATAAGAACAGCCTGACCATCTTTGACTGCGTTTACATAAACCTGAGCATCAAAAGTGCGGGCTGTAGGACGCTTGCCGTAAGCTGATTCTACAACAGGTGCGAGGTCTGCTACTGCACCCTTACCATTAAGGTCAGTATTGACAGTTGTCTTGGTTGCATTCTCTACACCCTGAGGAGTAAGCTCCAAGCGGGCATTTGCCAAAGTAAAACCTTCAGGAAGAGCAGCGCTGCTCAAAGAGAAGGTGTTGACACTATCTGTAGTCACACTGGCAAAGTCGATTGCCTGAGCTGCTGTTGCAGTAAAGCCAGGAATTGTGATGGCATCTTCCTGTGGGTTAGTCTGAGGATCTGCCCAGTCTTTGAAATCTTCGCTGCAGGACCCCATGAAGAGGCCTGCAAGTGCGATAGAGATATATAATGATAACTTTTTCATTGTCTTTCGATTTTAAATCGTTATTTACTTGATTTCACCTGTTCCCTTAGAGAAGTTGAGGTAAACCTTCTGACCTGCAGAACCTGCAACTCTAGCCTGGTCGCCGCCTGTTGCACGATACTCGATCTTATCGCTTAATACAACGAACTCAGAATGCCACCAATCGTGTCCAGGAACCTTAACGTACATACGTACACCATCACCATCACCACCAGGAACAGAACCTGCGAATGCTGGAGAAACGAAATCTCCGTCCTTGGTTGTAGGTACGGTGAATGACCAGCCTTCTGCTTCCTGTGCGTAATCGGTGCTGCCTGCAGCAGGGCCAATGAGCCAGATTGTTGGCTTGTTGAACTGAACGTCATAGTGGATTTCACGGTTTACAACAGATGTTGTTACGATTACCAGATACCAGCCAGGGTTCTTGGAAGCGATATTGCCTCCATTGTCAATGATGTCGTCCTTGCAGTCACCGGAAACAGTAATACCAGCATAACCGGCTTCGCTGCCATTCCATTTATCTGCAGAATTCAACTTGATACCGTTATCGTCGATATAGACAAGACGCCAGAAGGTATTATCGGTACCATAAACCTGAACCATATCGAAGCAATTGTCCCATTTCCAGTCGCAGAAGTTACCTACTACATATATATGGCTAGGCAAGTTGACTGGTGGCAATGAGAACAAGAGGTGAATCTTGTTGAGTGAAACTACATTAGAAAGAATCTCTGTTCCTTCTACAACATTACCATTGCTGGTCACAATGTTTGCCTTCAAGCGGAAGTAAGCCTTTACGTCCATAGGGAAATCAGCCTCTGTCTTGCCTTTTTGCACATAGATGTTAGTCAAGGTACTTGCCAATAAATTGGCATCAATTTCAACCTTGGCACTGTTGCTGGTTTCTGAAAGCTCAACAGCATCAGTCATATTTTCATCTGTTGCAACCTGTACTGTATATTGAACGCTAGCTGTATAGCCATAGTTAGGCTGTGAGCAGGTCAACATAATCTTAGACGAATTCGCCAGGTCGATTGGTGTATTCACCAATGCTGGAGTATTCAATGTGAACTCTGTTGGTGTCTGAATAGACGGATTAGAGTCATTGTCGTCGCTACAAGCTGTCATGAGAGTTAAACTCATGACAACGAGTAGAGCTGATTTAATTATATTTTTCATAATGAATTCCTTTTTATGTTTACGAATTAATATCCAGGGTTCTGAATCAGATTCTTGTTAGATGTCAACTCGTTGGTTGGGATAGCAAAGATATTCAAATCTTTAGAGAAGTTGCGACCTTCCTTGGTGCCGCCCTTCCACTGCCAGTTGTAGTTGACATTTCCACCATAACGGTTGAAACGGATCAGATCCATACGACGGCGCCCCTCGAAGTAGAACTCACGGCTCCATTCATCGCAGATATCGTTCAGAGAATAGCCCTTGTCTTTACGAGTAGAGGCATTTGCACGTTTGCGGATAGCATTGATAGCTGCGGTACCTTCCTCTGTAGTCTGATCACCATTGATGCGGGCATCAGCCTCTGCAAAGTTCAGGTAAGCCTCTGCTACACGCATCAGGAAGAAGTCTGCATCAGGGAATGTAGCATCATGACCTGCGCTACCGTCTGTCTTGAAGTTGGTGAACTTAGCAACACCGAAACCGCTCTTGAAAGTAGAAACGTCATCATTGTCCAATGAACGGTTTACACCGTTGAAGAGAGCACGGTCGTCACCGGCAGCTTCTGCAGTAGCATAGCTTTCAAGATTTGGAACGTTACCATTAGGGAAGAACTTCTTCACCAAGTCAGGACGAGCGCGGTTACCACCCCAAGCCTGGTCAGTACCATTGGTAGCTTTAGGGTTGTTTGGATTTGCGTGCATATCTTGATCGTAGGTAGAAGCCAACAGGAAGAGTGATGTACCCCAGCTTGTGGTCTTCAAACCATCCTGCAAGAGAGGGAAGATACCCTCGTAAGCAGCATCTGTCTCACCGTTATCGCCCATGAAGAGCATCTGGTAAGCACTCCAGCCGTTTACGCTTTTGGTGTTCAGCTTATAAGATGAATCCATTACCTTTTTGGCGTATTCCTTAGCCTTTGCCCACTGAGGTGTGCCTGTATATACTTCTGCATTGAGGTAGAGACGAGAGAGAAGCAACCAGCATGCAGCCTTATCTACACGGCCGTAACCGGCATCTGTTGACTTCTTTGCCTTTGCTTCAGAAAGACTTGGCTCTATTTCAAGAAGTTCCTTCTCGAGCCATTCGTAAACCTGTGCTCTGGTATATCTTTCAGGCTTGGTCAATGGCTGAAGTGTAAATGGGATGTTGCCCCATCCGTCCATCAAGCTAAAATATTCGTATGCTCTCAGGAAGCGGATCTCTGCAAGCTTGGTTGCATCCTGATCTCCTGCTTCAGCAAGATACTGGTTGCAATAAGCAATACCTGTTGTAATACGGGCATACAAACCTTGCAACATTGGGTTTGTGGCATTGTAGCTATTATAGCAGAAGCCGGCTATACCATCATCACCCCAACCGCAGATAGCCTCATCGGTTGGTAATTCGTTTGCATTGAACGTCTGGCGTACAAAACCAGATGTACCACCATCAATGCCATCAATGTCGCAGTCACCATTAGCACCACCATTACCAGCCATGGCAAAGTTAGCGTAGCACTTGTTGAAAAGTCCATCGAGGTTAAGGCCTGTCTGAATGTTCGGGTTGATTGGCTCAACGTCCAAATCACCGACACATGAGGTTGCTCCCATTGAAAGCAGGAGTGCTGCTACAGGAACAATATTTTTAATATATTTTTTCATAATGAATATCCTTTCTTATTAGAAATTCAAGCTAAGACCAACTACAACAGAGAATGGACGTGGGTAGAGGTTGTTGTCATTACCATCGCCTACTTCTGGATCCAAGCCGTCATAATTTGTAATTGTGAATACATTTGATGCAGTAGCGTATGCACGACCTGAAAGTCCATGCCAGCCGCTTGTCTTAAACAAGTTGTTGAAGCTGTAACCCAATGTGATGTTGTCGCACTTCAGGAATGAAGCGTTCTTCACATAGTAGTCAGACAACTTAGAAGTGATTTCGTAGGTCTGCCAGTTTCTCTCAACAGTACTCTTCAAACGGTTAGAGAAGTACTTCAAAGAGTTAGAGAACCACTCACCTGTATTCATGTTACTCATGCCCTGCTCAACATTGTTATATACATAGTTGCCGATGCTTGCACGCAAAGAGAAACCGAAGTCCCAGTTCTTGTATTCCAGGCGAGAAGAGAAGCCCATGGTTACAGGAGCTGCTGGGCTCTTGTAGAGATACTTATCGCTTTCATTGATCTTACCGTCACCGTTACGGTCAACTACGCAGTTCTCAATTGGCTTGCCGTTCTTGTCGTAAACCTGCTGGTAAACGTAGTATGAGTTCATAGCATAACCCACCTGGTTTGCCTGCAGATAAGCACCAGAACCATCACCTACCTTGATGCCTGTATTAACAACAGGAGCACCATTCTCAGATACACCATTCAAGTCGGTAATCTCGTTCTTGTTGTAAGTGAAGTTGTATGTCATGGTCCAGAACCAGTCCTTGGTCTGGATAGCACGCCAGGTAATAGCTGCTTCAACACCGGTATTCTTCAAGGAACCGATGTTCTGCCATGCCTGGTTCTTGTAACCTGCCATAGAAGAAAGTGGAGCATAGTTCAACAGATCGGTAGTCTTTCTGTAGTACCAATCTACGCTACCAGACAATCTCTGATCCATGATGCCCCAGTCCAAACCTACGTTGTAGGTAGAGGTTGTTTCCCACTTCAAGTCAGGACGGTAGTTATTTGGTCTGTAAAGCTCACCTGTACCAGTAACAGGATAGAAACCGTTTGTACCTGTGCTGATAGTATAAGATGGAATCCACTCATAATCGCCGATGGAACCAGCCTGCTGACCAGTCTTACCATAACTCAGACGGAGTTTCAAGTCTGACAACCAGTTAGCGTTCTTCAGGAATGACTCTTCGTTAGCCTTCCATGCAAAAGCGAATGATGGGAACCAAGCCCAGTGCTCCTTGAAACGTGAAGAACCATCATCACGGACGGTTGCTGTCAGGAAGTAACGGTCGAGCAAGGTGTAGTTGGCACGTCCGAAGAAAGATACCAGGTAGCTTTCGCTCTTCTCGCTATATGGAGTATGAGGACGCTCTGTACCTCTAAGACTTGCATCGTTATTTGTTTCAGGATAATAACCTACATAGTCATTGTTCTTACTGCGCCAGAAGTGCTGCCACTCATAACCAGCCATGATGTCGAAGTGATGAATCTTGTTGAAATCCTTGTAGTACTGAGCGTAAGCACTCAAAGAGAGGTTGCGCTTCAGAATTTCCTCACCACCGTAGCTGCCATAGTACAATGCGTTTGTGCAAGATGTAGCAAATGACTGGCTCTGGCGACCCTTTGAGATATCTGCACCCAAGGTAGCATGCAATCTCAGGTCCTCGAAACCGTGTACCTTATAGTCGATGTCTGCACTACCGATGAATGAACGGCTGTGAGCAATCTGACTGCCCTGATCCAGCAAAGACAGAGGGTTAGGCATCTGTGTGGTGCTGTCATAAGTGAAAGGCCATGTATTGTCACCAAATTCTGCTTTCTTTGACCACTGGAAATAGCAACCATAGTTGTAGAGAGTCTCTTTCATATAGCTGCCCAACTGATTCTTGTGGTATTGAGATGTAAACTTGTATGGATCCTGAGTAGGGTCCATTCTTACAGCTGATGATACTACAGAACCATCAGTATATAAGGTTCTGGCATACATACCCTTGGCATTCAGGTTCAATGTCAAGTGATCCTGGAAGAATGATGGGTTCAAGTTCAAAGATGCAGTAGCACGCTTGAAGTCAGATGTCTTCACGATACCCTGCTGGTCTGTATAACCTACAGAAACACGGTATGGGAGAGACTTAGCTGCGCCAGAAACTGTAATGTTGTGGTCGTGGCTGATAGCTGTGCGGTAAATCAAGTCCTGCCAGTTGGTGTTGGCTGTACCCAGTGCGCTATAAGCTTCACTGTCTTTGCCATACAGTCTTTCCACATTTGCACGGAACTCGTCAGCGCTAAGAACATCAACAGTGTTCTTCTTCTCGCTGATGGTTACGCTACCAGAGTAAGAAACGGTAGGCTTCTGACCCTTGCGACCCTTCTTGGTTGTAATGATGATGACACCGTTAGAACCACGGGAACCGTAGATAGCAGTTGCAGAAGCATCCTTCAAGACACTGAAAGACTCAATGTCCTGTGGGTTTACTACAGAAAGGAGGTTAGAAAGACCCTTTACACCATCGTTGTCCATTGCCAGACCATCGATAACGATCAATGGGTCGTTAGAAGCGTTCAAGGAAGAACCACCACGAACACGGATCTTGGCACCACCACCAGGAGTACCGTCGTTGCTGGTAATGTTTACACCGGCAACCTTACCAGCAAGCATATCCTGTGCGTTGACAATCACACCCTTGTTCTTAGAGTCTGGCTTGATAGCTGTAACAGAACCGGTTAAGTCTGACTTCTTAACAGCACCATAACCGATGACAACGACCTCGTTCAAAGACTTAGAGTCATCTGTCATTGTGATGTTCATGCCGTTAGATGCCTTAACGGTCTGTGGAGTCATACCGAGGTATGTAAATGTAAGGTTAGTACCAGGAGCTGCCTCGATAGAGAAGTTACCATCCATGTCGGTAATACCTACGGTCTTACCGTTAGCAGTAATGGTAGCACCCATGACAGGCTCACCAGAAGCATCTTTCACTTGTCCCTTAATAGCACCAGACTGTGCAAAGGAACTCGCTGTCAGGAGCAGACCACTTGCGAGGGTCAACGCTCTGAGAGGCAATTTAAATTTTACCTGCTTCATCATTTGCTTGATTTTTAAGTTAATGTATAATTAATGTTCATGTTTATTATTGTTTTTAGTCTCGGCCACACTTTAACTACATTTACCTTTACTTGCGGTTTCGTTAGGAAATCATTGTTTGTTAGGTTCTTTATATTTATAAGGTGGCAGAAAGCGGATTTGCATCCTCTTTGCATGCTTTTTTACGGCATTCTCAGACTTTCTGAGTGCAAAATTAAATTCTTTTTCGATACGTTGTACTATTTTTTAGTTAATTCCGTTATTTCTTTAGTGCAAACGTTTGCACAGCTTTTTCTTGATTTACATCAATGAAATGGTTCAACTTAACGGATATTTGTCTAATTTTGCATTGTAACTAAAAACAATTATGAAAGAAATTGTACCCATAACAATGAAAGATATCGCTCGCGATCTCGGATGTAGCATAGCTACTGTGAGTAGAGCGTTGAAGAACAGCCCTCGTATCAGTGCTGTTCAGAAGGAGCGTATCCAGGCTTATGCCAGGGCGCACAACTTCTATCCGAACGTGATTGGCGAAGCCCTGCGACATAGTAAGGTGCAGCCGATGAAGGTGATTGGAGTCATCGTACCGGAGTTCGTACATTATTACTTTATGTCTGTTGTCTCTGGCATAGAGGAAGAGGCACGTGCACGCGGCTATCGTGTGATGGTGGCGCAGAGTAACGAACGGTATGATAAGGAAGTGGCTATTTGTGAAGACTTCTATAAGAATAAGGTGTGTGGCATTATTGTCTCTCAGGCCAAGGACACCAAGCAGTATGATCATTTCCTGAAACTGATGGATAATGGTGTACCGCTCGTATTCTATGATAGAATATGTACAGGCGTGAATTGTTCTCGTGTAGTTGTAGATGACTATATGGGAGCTTTCACTGCCGTCACTCATCTGATAGATACCGGATGCAAGAAAATCGCATTCTATGGGTCGCCGATGAATATGGAAATTTCCAAAAACCGCTACAACGGCTATCGGGATGCACTCCTGAAACATGGACTGAAGGAAAATCCGGACTGGGTGAAGATCTGCGACAACCGTGCACAGGCTGAGGCGCTCACACCAGAGATTCTTGGAACAGAGGATTGCCCGGATGCGTTCTTTGCCATCAATGATGATACGGCTATCGGTATTCTCTATACTGCCAAGCGTATGGGGTATAAGGTGCCGGAAGAAATTAGTGTCTGCGGATTTACCAATGGTGACCGTGCCAAGGCTTCCGACCCGATGCTCACTACGGTGGAGCAGCGGGGTGTTGCCGTGGGAGAGGAGGCCGCCAATATTCTCATTGGACAGGTGGAAGGATCCATTCCTGTGGATGAGGTGGAGAAGAGAGTCGTCAGAACAAGATTGGTGGTGAGAGGAACAACAAGATAATGTTGAATGTTGAATTGGCATTCTTGCTGGCACCTTTTAGGGTGTTGTCTTAACTTCTGAATGAATATAAATTAAAACAAAAATAATATGACACAAAAACCTGATTTGAGTTTCTGGAAGCTTTGGAATTTAAGTTTCGGATTCTTCGGGGTACAGATTGCTTACGCCCTTCAGAGCGCCAACATATCCCGAATTTTTGCAACATTGGGTGCAGACCCACACAACTTGAGTTATTTCTGGATTCTCCCTCCGCTGATGGGAATCCTGGTGCAACCTATCGTCGGTACTTTGAGCGATAAGACCTGGTGCCGCTTCGGTCGTCGAATACCTTACTTATTTATTGGTGCTTCGGTGGCTGTATTGGTGATGTGTCTGCTGCCTAATGCCGGTTCGTTCGGATTGACGGTGAGCGGTGCGATGCTTTTCGGTTTGATAGCCCTGATGTTCTTGGATACAAGTATCAATATGGCGATGCAGCCTTTCAAGATGCTGGTGGGTGATATGGTCAATGAAAAGCAGAAGGCGAAAGCTTACTCCATCCAGAGTTTCCTCTGCAATGCCGGTTCTGTGGCTGGTTACATTTTCCCATTCCTCTTTACTTTCTTGGGTATCAAGAATGTGGCTGACAAGGGTGTGGTTCCTGATTCCGTAATCTGGTCATTCTATATCGGTGCTGCTATTCTGATTCTCTGCGTCATCTATACTACGATGAAGGTGAAGGAGTGGAACCCCCAGCAGTATGCGGAATATAATGAAGTGAAGAATGCTTCTGCTTCAGAAGAAAAGGCCGATTGGATTACTTTGCTCCGCAAGGCTCCTGCTACTTTCTGGAAGGTGGGTCTCGTGCAGTTCTTCTGCTGGGCTGGCTTCCTTTATCTATGGAATTATTCTACAGGTGCCATTGCTGAGACGGTTTGGAATACTACCGATCCTACTTCCGAGGCATTCCAGGAGGCTGGCAACTGGGTAGGTATCCTCTTTGCTGTTCAGGCTGTGGGTAGTGTGCTTTGGGCGGTTGTGCTGCCTCAGTTTAAGAATACCAAGATGGCTTATGCGGTCAGTCTGGTCATTGGTGGTGTCGGTTTCGCACTGATTCCTTTCCTGCATGACCCATATCTGCAGTTTATTTCATTCCTGATGATTGGTGCTGGTTGGGCAGCCATGTTGGCAATGCCTTTCACTTTTGTTACCAATGCCCTGCAGGGATATGGACACATGGGTGCTTATCTGGGTCTTTTCAATGGAACGATTTGCATTCCTCAGATTGTAGCTGCCATCTGTGGTGGTGCTGTTTTGAGCCTGGTGGGTTCTCATCAGAGTGACATGATGATAGTGGCTGGTATCTTGCTGATATGCGGCGCTTTATCTGTTTCCTTCATCAAGGAAAAATAAGTAAGAAGATAAGTAAAATGTATTAAATTGCAAAAAATGTTGTGCAACCGATTGCGCAACCTTTTTTGTGATTTTTGTGCAAAAAATGTTTGATTTTTCGATAATTAATATTACCTTCGCAGCGTAAATAATAACCTTTGTATCTTATGGTGTTTCATTTTAATATAGATTATAAAACTGTCTATGGCGAGGAACTCGTTTTGAATATGACAGTTGATGGGAAGGAGGTCCAGTATAAAATGGGGACTGAGGATGGCTCTCGCTGGTCATTCGATTGGGATGGTACCCCAAAGTCTAAGAACAATTCCTACTTTTACAGTGTAAGTAGAGATGGCTTTTGCACCAAGGCTGAATGGCAATTGGCGAGGCATCAGCTGAACTGTACGGCTGAGCGTGCCGGTGATTATACTTTGTATGACCGTTGGCATGATATTCCTGAGGATTCATACTTCTATAGCAGCGCCTTTACTGACTGCATTAACCATCAGCAACCAGGCAAAGTGAAGGAGCATTCCTTTGCTAAGACGATCCGCCTGATTGTTCGTGCTCCACAACTTCGTGAGGGTGAACATTTGGCAATCGTAGGTTCTGATCCTGCACTCGGTGCTTGGGATAAAAACCGTGCTCTGCCTATGGTTCAGCAGGATTACAATGAGTGGACTGCGGACATCAATGTAGAGGCCTTAGCTGTTAACTATCTGGAGTTCAAGTTCGTAGCAATCAATGAAAAGAAAGAATGTCTCTGGGAAACAGGATATAACCGCTCTATTGAAATCCCAGAGATGAAGAGCGGAGCGTTGATTTCTTATGAGTTGAGCCAGTCGTTCCTGGAGCGTTGGAATCGTAAGGTGGCTGGTACTTTGGTACCTGTCTTCTCACTCAGAAGCAAGAAAAGTGCTGGTATCGGTGATTTTGGTGATCTCAAGAGCATGATCGACCTGGTGGCTAAAACCGGTCAGAAGGTTCTTCAGCTTTTGCCTATCAACGATACGACTATCACGCATACCTGGACAGACTCTTATCCATATGGCTGTATCAGTGTCTTTGCTATTCATCCTCAGTATGCAGATCTTCTTGCATTACCAGAGTTGAAAGATGCCAAGAAGCGCGCTGAGGCTGAAAAGACGAGAGCAGAACTCAATGCGCTCCCTCAGATAGATTATGAGAAAGTAAATGATTTCAAGATAAACTATTTGCACCAAATCTTCGAACAGGAAGGAAAACAAATGTTAAAGAGTGCCGATTTTCAGGCATTTTTTCAGGAAACAGAACAGTGGCTTGTGCCTTACGCACAGTATTCTTACTTGCGTGACAAGTATGGCACTGCCGATTTCTCTCAGTGGCCAGACCATAAGGTATGGGATGAAGCTGAGCGTAAATCATTGAGCG
>USJD01000106.1 GCA_900554835.1 uncultured Prevotella sp.
CTAAACCACTAGATCCTAAGTCTAGCGCGTCTACCAATTTCGCCACAAGCGCATTTGTGACTGCAAAGATACAATAAATATTCGAATAAAAAGAAGAAAAGAGCAGAAAAAAGCAGTTTTGTTTGTTTTTTACGAGAAATAATTGTACTTTTGCAGACAAATGTTATACTTTACAGGTAAACTAAAAATAATCATGATGAAAAAAATGAATTTGTTATTGATGGTAACCATGCTGAGCGCTGTTGTCTTCGCAGGAAATGGAAAAACTTCTACCACACTCCCTATCGAAGGAGAAGTGATGAAGGCATCTCATCCGATGATTCAATACATGGGACGTGTAAGCTTCGGCAAGAATCCAGATGTGGCTAGCTTTAATTACCCTGGTACTACTATTGAAGCAAACTTCCAGGGTTCTTCCTTGAAGATGATGTGTCGTCCGATGACGGGATATTTCATGGCACAAGTTGATGGCTGTGAACCTTTTAAGGTAGGATTCAATGCAGAGCGTGATTCTGTGGTTACACTGGCAACAGCCCTTTCGAAGAGTGTGCATCATGTGAAGGTGATGTACGTGATAGAGGGATTGAATCGCACTCCTGAGTTTCGTGGATTCGTGCTGGATAAGGGATGTTCTCTTGTTGAGGCTCCTGCCTTGCCAGAGCGAAAGATAGAGTTCATCGGCAATTCCATCACCTGTGGATATGGTGTGGAGAGCATCGAGAAGAGTGATCCGTTCGAGGATGAGACGGAGAACCACTGGCTGACTTATGCCAATATCGTGAGTGATAGCTTGAAGGCGCAACATACCTCGATTTCTCGCAGTGGCATCGGTGTGTATCGCAACTATGATGGTCCTAAGACGGGTTCTGCTGAGAATATGCCTTGGCAGTATGAATACACCTTATTTAATAAGCACGATGAGAAATGGGATTTCGCCAAGTATCAGCCACAGCTGGTTTGCATCAACCTGGGTACCAATGACCTTTCTACGAATAATTATGATATCCAGCTCTATGAGAAAAATTACCGTATGTTCCTTACTACCGTGAGAAGTAAATATCCTGCTGCCAAGATAGTGCTCCTGACAGGACCTATGCTTGGAGAGAAGGAGAGTAGCGAGCAGAGAACTGTGCTTGATAGAATCTGCGCTGATGCCAATAAAAGCGGCTTCACTTTGGTAAATAAGACGGTAGTGGATAAAAAGGGCAAGGTGAAGAAGGTGAAGAAAGCGAAAAAGCAGGGTGATAAGGAGATTTATCGCTTCGACTTCTCGTTCCAGAAAGGCGATTTGGGATATGGTGCCAGTTGGCATCCTAGCAAGTTGCAGCATCAGAAAATGGCAAAGGAATTGTTGCCATTCCTGAAGAACTTGATGAATTGGTAGATTAAAGACCATTGGTAGCGATTTCTCTTTTGGTTTTGATAAAAATAATCGTATAAAAATATAGTAACTATGAACGCAAAGAATCTATTATTGTTGGCATCTCTTGCATTTGCGATGCCATTGTCTGCGCAGACTCCACAGGAGGATTTCAAGAGAGATATTACGCTCTCGGCAAGTAACTATGTGGCTTATCGTGGTCCTCAGAAGCAACTTACCCCTGCTCCTAAGGGATACAAACCATTCTATCTGAGTCACTATGGTCGCCATGGCTCACGCTATATGATAGGAAAGAAGGCCTACGATGTGCCTTACTTCTCTTTGCTCAAGGCGAAACAGGAGGGGAAACTGACTGCCAAGGGTGAGGAAACATTGGAAAAAGTAAGACTGATACGTGATGATGCTAAGGGTAGGGATGGCGAACTGACGCCGCTCGGAGCTATCCAGCATCAGGGAATTACCAAGAGAATGATGGAACGATTCCCGGAGATTTTCGCAGGTAAAACCAATATCGAGGCGAGAAGTACCGTTGTTATCCGATGCATTCTCTCGATGGAAAACGGTCTGCAGCAGATGCTTCGCATGAATCCTCAACTCCATATCTTCCATGATGCCAGTTATCACGATATGTATTATATGAACCTGTCGGATAAGCGACTGGACAGTTTGAAGAATTGTATCGGAAGAAAGACGGTGCAGGAGGAATTTACCAAGAAGCACGACTGCTATGACCGCGTGATGCAGGAACTCTTCAACGATCCGTACTGGGTGAAGCAGAATATCAATCCGCGCGACCTCAACTGGAAACTCTTTGAGATGGCTGGGGCTATCCAGGGTACTGAACTGCGTGGCAAGGTTTCTCTCTACGACCTCTTCAATGAGGAGGAAATCTATCAGAATTGGGTGGTAAGCAATTCCTGGTGGCAGATGTCATACGGATATTCTCCTTATACTGGTGCCGAACAGCCTTATTCTCAGCGCAATCTCTTGAGAAATATCATCGAGAAGGCTGACAGCTGCATCGCTCTTCAGCATCCGGGTGCTACGCTGAGATATGGTCATGATACGATGGTGACTCCGCTTACCTGTCTGCTCAACCTGAATGGTTATGGTGCGCTTATCAAGGACCCAGAGAATATTGCCAAGATGTGGTTTGATTATAAGATTACTCCGATGGCAACCAACCTGCAGTTTGTCTTCTATCGCAATCAGAAGAAGCCAAATGATGTCTTGGTGAAGGTTCTCCTGAATGAGGATGAGGCTACCTTGCCTATCAAGAGTGATGTGGCTCCTTATTATCATTGGAATGATTTTAAGGCATATTGCATGAAAAAGCTGGACTCTTATCCAATGCAGAGAGACGACAAATAAATCATTAGATTGAAATAGGATTAGAAGAATTTCTATTCTCATAAGATATTATAGTTTATGGAACTATCAATTTGTTTTGCAAGCCCGGAGATTTACTATTCCTTGGCTTGCTTTACTTATATTTTATCAGGTGTGTTCGGCGCCATCATCAGATGGTGCCACATGTGTCATCCTTATAGTGAACAAGGCGACTACTTCTACCCGGCACGCCGCCAAGTAGCCTTCTTTTATGGAGCTATAGCCTTACAATTTCCATACGTGCTATGCCCGTCAGATCCTGACGCTTGGTTTTTCGCACGAAGTTTCGGAATCATCTTTTACCCTATCTGCTTTGCAGTTTTGTTTTTCCGATATTTTCGAAAGAACAACATAGACAATACTCAAGATTTGAATAAGAAAGCTCACTACCTACTCTTTATTTTGTCCTTTTTTCTTTTGATTGTGATGTTTTTCTTGGTAATATTCCGTAATGGTGATGTCTTGAACACCTATCAAAAGGAATGGGAATATGGATTGGGCGGCTTAAGCCTTTTACTCTCCTACAGCTTTATGAGAGAATGTTGGTGGCTAAGTCGTAAATTGGACGAGTTCAACATACAGAACTACTCCAATGAAGATGACTTTCCTTATGTTTTCGCCAAGAAAGTACTTTGGCTTCCACTCATAGGTTTTATTATCATGTGGATAGTCTTTCTTTCGGAAAGTCGCGAGATCTATATGGGGGTAAATATCCTCATGGCTGTGTTCATGGTGTTTTTTCTTTGCCAGATTCTTCATCCCAACAAAGCCATGCGCTCTCCTTTGGTGAAAGAGGAATTGGAATGCATGGAAAAGAAATGCCTTGATAACATAATGCAGCGAAACGAGGATTTTAAAACAGCAAATCCTACCTCGTCCGAAACAAACGAAAAAGTAAGTTCTTGTCAAAATGTAGTTTTAAATAAGGGGGTGAGCGGTGGCATCGACAAGGAAGCCCTGCTAAAGCAGATGGCAGAGAAGGATTGGGAAGCTGTAAAGAAAGAGGTACTTACCATCGTGAGCCGTCGCTACTTAGAGCCAAGTCTGAAACGAGTGGACGTCATCCGCGATGTCACCTTGATGAAACATACTCTGGCAGGCACTTTCATTACCCAGGTGGGGTTTTATAAGTTGGTAAATGCCTTTCGTGTTCGGCATTATGAGAGATTGATGGAGACATCCAACTCAAACCTGAGTCAGGACATGGCTGCAGAGATGTGTGGATTCAAGAACCGTTGGGCACTTTCTAACGCTCGCAAGCGTTTGGAAGGTTTTGACTATAGCTTGATAGAAGAATATTTTTCTTAAAAGATATTTGACAAACTATGTTTTTTTATAAAAGGTGTGGTGTTTGCCGCACCTTTTTTGTGTGTTTGTTTTGCCACTTCTCGCCACCAAAAATTCCACCTATATCTACATTTCGATGAACTTTGACTGTGAATGTGAGGTGGATTTAGTTAAAAGATGTATAATATTACGCACGTTCACGTGGAAAAACTGATATTCACGAGAAAAATCTGACGTTCACCGCACTTTGAGATTATTTTCATAAATTTGCAATCGTTGACTATGACACGACAAAGGTCATCAATAAACACGACAAGGTCATAAATAAAAAAGTACCATTATTAACTTTGCTTCTGATTGCTTTATATTGAGTGGATGTAATTGTTAGTTATTTATGTTTATAATAATGTATAAGTAAATGAAGAAGCTTTAAACCTATAAAAATATGAAAAAGAAAATTTATCCAATGCTATTTGTCGCAGCCTTGAGTCTGTCGGCATGTACGGAGGTTTTAGAACCTAATGTGGACTATGGTGGAAACACATTCATCAACGACTATTCAGCGTTGGTCGATGCAGTGAACAACCTAAACAAAACTTTACAAGAGCGTTTTGATGCCCTCAATCAGCTGCTGAAAGGCAATATGGTAGATATCAAACTTGCTATTGACTCCAACACGGGTGCCATCAAGGTACTCAGCGAGAAGACAGAGCAAGGATTGAAGGACGTGAACACCTCCATATTCAATGGATTCACTACTCTTTCAGGCAAAATTGACGAACAGGGCAAGAGCATTGTTGTTGCCATGAACAACAACGGTGAGTTGCTGCGTCTCCAGATTGACGAGACAGGCAAGTTGCTCTCTACCTCTTTGTTGAACTCAACGGATGCCATCGTGAAGGCCATCAACGACCAGACGAAGTCGTTGGAGGAGCGCTTCGCCATCTTGGACGCTTCCTTGAAGGCTGGCTTTACCGATGTGAAGGTCAGCGTAGATAAGAATACAGGCGCCATCACCTTGTTGGATAAGAATACAAACGCAAGCCTTGAAAAGATTAACGGTTCGTTAACAGATGGCTTTAAGTTGCTCAAAGAGCAGATTTCTACGACAGGCAATGATGTCATCTACGCATTGGACAACAACGGCAACTTGCTCCGTGTTGAATTGGGCAAGCAGCAGGAGGCTCTCAGTGCCACCATCGTAGGTCAGACAACCAAGCTCATCGCTGCCATCAATGACCAAACCAGCACTTTGGGCAAGCGCATTGAAGCCTTGAGTACCGTAGTGGAGACTGGTCTGAAGAATGTAGTGGTCAGCGTAGATAAGAACACAGGTGCCATCACGTTGCTCGACACGAATACACAGGTAAACCTCAACGGTATCAACATGTCCTTGGGTAAGATTGACGGAACTTTGATTTCTGGATTCCAGGCTATCAAGACAGAGATTTCTACCACAGGTGGTAATATCATCACAGCATTGGACAAGAACGGCAACTTGCTCCGTCTGGAACTTGACAAGCAGCAGAAACTTCTCAGTGCAACAATCGTGACTCAAACTAACAAGCTCGCCAAGGCTATCAACGATCAGACAGCATCTTTGAGTAGCCGATTTAAAGCACTCACCCTTGCTCTTTCTACAGGTTTGGTAGGTATCATGGTGGAGATTAACAAGAACACAGGTGCCATCAAGACCTTAGATACACATACACAAGCAAGTTTGGGTACTCTCAATACGACTATTTTGAATGGCTTCAACAAATTGAACGAGACCGTGGACGACAAGGGCAACAAGATTGTCACAGCCATCGGTACACAAACTGATGCCATCGGTACACAAACAGAAGCTATCAAGAAGCAAGGTAAGTTGCTGCGCATGACTATCACGAAGTCTGGTAAACTGATAGCAGCAGAGATTGTAGGTAGCATCGATACATTGAATGCAACTCTTGAGAGTCAGAATGCCTTGTTGGAATCCAAGTTGGATGCTATCAACACCGCCATCTCAAGTGGTTTGGCAAAGGTGACAGCACAGGAAAGGAGGATCAACAGGACGCTCGACTTGCGCTTAACTGCCATCGACACCCAGTTGCAAGGTACCAACACTGAGTTGCAAAACGCAAACGCTCAGTTGAATACACTGAACACCACCTTAAAGAAGCTCAACAAGAACTTAGTATCTGGCTTCAAGACGGTGGGGAACAGCATCAATAAGATGTCTGGTGAATTGTCTGTCAAACTTGCCGACAACACGACTGCTATCGTCAATATGGAAGGCAGCATGAAGGATAATCTCAAGAGCCTGAAGGACGCTGTAGATAAGCAGGGAGGCGATATCGTTACCGCTATCGACAAGAACGGCAAAGTAGTTGTTGCTGCTATCGACAAGAACGGCAATGTTATCAGCACGGCCATTGCTGGTGTCGTAGATGCTATCACAAAGCAAACCGCAGACCTCAACAAGGCTATAACAGATGGTACTGCTTCCGTGGTTGCTTCCAATGGTAAATTGAAGACTGCTATCGAAGATGCCATCAAGTCACTGGAGAATAAGCAGGACGCAAACGCCAAGACGCAGATTGACCTCTTGAAAAAGATGCTGGCTGACAATGGTATCTATAAGATTCCAGGCGACAACTCTTCCATCTATGTAGATCCAAGTTTGTGGCAGGTAATCCAAAATACAGATCTCCATAATGTCATAGCCAAAATGCTGACTCTAGCAGAAGAACCATCTCTTACCTATTCTGCCGCATACGCTGTACGTGATAATGAATGGGAGAATGTATCCACCATGGTTTGGGCAGAAAAAATAGAAAATGGTCCTGCTACATTAGCTGCTGGAACCCTCCAACCAATGGATTTGGCAAATGGCAAGCAGGTAATACGAGTGACCAAGGTTATTTCTTATATAAGATATCGTTTTATTTCCTTTGACAAAAATATAGAGAGGATAAATTACATTGATTCTAGGGGAAAATTAGGAGCGACTGCTTCTAGTACGAGTGTATCAATGCCATTCTATACATACGTTAATGGCATCATCACCTCTCTTGTGAAGTGCAACATTTATCTTGAGCCAAATGCGACTGTAACCAGCATACCAGAATATACTTGGCCGGAGTAGAAACTTAAAGCTTGGAGATTATGAAAATGAAACGTTTAACTATAGTGGCGGCCGTCATAGCGACGGCTACCACACTTCAAGCCCAGACTTACAATGATACGGTGCGAACCCACACCTGGTCCATCTACGGACAGGGTGGTGTAAGCTACTATCATGGTATGCGAGGAGCGGATGTCTCGGATTCGAGAAGACCTATTTCGCCCGACGCAGCGGTAGGCTTGAAGTATAACATCAAGCCATGGGTGAGAATTGGCCTGAACTTGGAATACACCATGCTAAAAGCTACTGGCAAGCATGTGGCTTCCTCTACTGTCACAAAGAATGACTTTGTGATAACAGACCCTTCTACAGGCAAAACTTACCCTGCGCCATTGGAGACAAAGATTGACCGCATACAGAACCGCTACAATATGCACTATGCGATGGCCGACCTCAACTTCGATTTCAATATCATGGAGTTTTGGCACAATCGCAAGGCACAGAAGTTCAACTTGTGGTTAGGAGTGGGAGCGGGTTACCTACATGGCTGGAGCCGATTCTCTGCCACTACTTCCTATAGGGAGTTGGCAGTAGCGAAGGGCGAGGGATATTATAATGTCTATAGCCACAACTACCTGACGTCTGATGTGGAGAAAAAGCAGGTGAATGCTTTGTACATCCCAGTTTCCCTGAGCTTCGAGTACGACATCACGCCTCGTTGGACCATCGGTTTGATAGGACAGTACAAATACTTACCTCTCGACAACGACCTCACGCCTAAGGGCATAGTCAGTGGTGGACTGGTTCTTCGCTACAACTTTGTGGGCAAACGTATGCCAACCAACAAGGCACTCTATTACAACACGCTTGCTGAACAGCAGGAGATGAAGGACGCTTACGAGCGACAACTGCAGGATAAGCAACGTGAGAATGACGGTTTGCAAAGCAAGTTGCGCAAGAGCCAACAGGAGAATGCCGATTTGAAGGCATTGGTGGAGGATTGCCAAAATGCTAATGCGAAGGTAAATGGTCATGATGTCTATTTCCCAGTCAACAAGACCAAAATTATCGAGCAGGAACGCATTCGCCTAAATGATTTCATTGCTTCTCTGAAGGAGCAGAAGAACTATAAGTTGACCATCATCGGTGAAGCATCATCAGATGGTCCTTCTTCCAAGAACTTCAAGCTCAGTGAGGGGCGTCTGAACAATGTCGTAGATTATCTCAAGAAGAAAGGCATAGAGGACTTCTCCATCAAGTTGGAGAAAGCAGTGGGAGACAGCAATGGCTGCCCAGACGTAAAGTGTCGCAGAGTTCAGATTACTGTAGAGTAAAGTCCTCAGTAACATGAAACTCAAGGTTATGTAAATTTTTTATATGAATAAGCCGCCTCAAATGGAAAATTAAATTCCTTTGAGGCGGCTTCTTATTTTTCATAGTAGTAACACCTTGATAGCGCAACTACTTTTTTTCTTCGTTCTTCAACGATTCATTCTATTGTTTTTTCAACCAGTCTTTATCTTTCTCATTCTCTTCTGTGAATCTTTTGTCATCGAAAAGGCTTGTCTGTCCCGTCAACTCGTCGATAACCTGCTGTTCACTCTTGCCTGCATCAGGATCAAGATTCTCACGTGGTTCCATAGTGGTGTTTCCTGAAGAATTGTCATCGTTCCCGCCACTTTGAGTACCCTTAAAAGAATCATCTACAGAACCTTCTTCCTCCCCACCTGTTGGTTCAGGGAATCTCGTTGGCTCCAGTTCTTCGATGCTTTCTATCTTCCAGGTAGTGAGACGCTTGCCTTTCGCCTTGAAACTCTTCTGTCCGATAAACTGTTCTGCATCGATTTCCTCGGCAGGTCGGATCGCATCCACGCCGCCATAGGTAACCTTGATTCTCGGATAAACCGTGTCGGTGAGCAGAATCAGCTTGCAGTTAGGATTTTCACCCATGAAGTTCTGATGACGCTTGATGGCATCCATCGTGAAACGCTTGATATAAGGATAGCCCTGATTGTCGGCATCGTAGAGAATGGCGGTCCAGATCTTGTGCTCGTCCCATTTTTCCAGACGGAGGATATTGTCCTCGTAATGGTTGTTCGGGTCGAAGTTGGTGATGTAGAATTCGCCATTGTCAAGTACTACCAGGATGCTTTCATCATCATTGAATTCACCGAGGAATCTTCCGTTCTCATCATAGTTGATGCGGTTTACGTCTGGGTCAAACCACACCTTTCTTCCTCCCAAGGTGCTGTGACCGTGACTCTTCAGTCCGATGCGTTTGATGGTACGCTTGGTCAGGAGATTTCCCTTGGCAGCACGTCCCTTGATGAGTATTTCGGAGAAATCCTTCTCCAGGAAGATGCTCTGTCGTTTCTTCGACAGGTCTGGCTCCATAGTTATCTTGATGATTTCCGCTTCGCCATTAGGGTTGGCGGTGAAGTAGATGACGCGGCTGCCAGGAGTTCCCTGGGTGATGTCGTACAACTTGTCGCGGGTCATCGCCGTCACGTTGAATCGCTTGATGAAATAATCACCTTGTTTTCCGTCGCGATAAACGCAGTTGTAGATGGTGCGCTTGTCGTTTTTCTTGAATACCTGTACGTGGAGGATGTTCTTTCCTACGAATATCTTGTCGGCCACCTTCATGACCTTGAATTTTCCGTCTTTATAGAAGACGATGATGTCGTCGAGGTCGGAACAGTTGCATACGAATTCATCCTTTTTGAGTCCGGTTCCTACGAATCCTTCCTGTCGGTTGATAAACAATTTCTGGTTGGCTTCTACCACCTTGGTCACCTCGATCGTGTCGAAGTTGCGTATCTCGGTCTTGCGAGGATGGAACTTGCCGTATTTGCCTTTGAGGTATTCAAACCAGTTGATGGTCACATCGGTCATGTGGGCAAGGTCATTTTCAATCTCAGCCAGTTCCGCCTTGATCTTCATCAGGAGATCATCCGCCTTATCCTTATTATATTTAAGAATACGCTGCATCTTGATTTCGAGCAGTTTGAGAATATCTTCCCGGGTGATTTCGCGATGGAAAGCATACTGTACCATTCCCTTGCCATCCACCTCGGCAGTAAAGAGCTTGTCCTTGAAAGGTTCCAACTTTGAGTCGATGAATGCCACTACCTCATCCTGGCTCTTACTCTGTTCAAACTTGCGCTCCTTGTAGATGCGCTCCTCGATGAAAATGCGCTCCAGAGAGGAGAAGAAGAGCTGTTCTTCCAATTCGCCCTTGCGGATCATGAGTTCCTTGCGGAGCAGTTCCATCGTGCAATCTACGCTATGCTTGAGCACATCGCTGACGGTGAGGAACTTAGGCTTGTTGTCCTCGATGACGCAGCAGTTGGGTGAAATGTTGATTTCGCAGTCGCTGAAGGCATAGAGGGCATCCATCGTCTTGTCTGACGAAGTGCCAGGAGCCAGATGGACGAGAATCTCCACATTGGCAGAAGTCACATCATCTACCTTTCTGGCCTTGATTTTACCTTTCTCTACAGCCTTGGTGATAGATTCGATGAGGCTTCCTGTAGTCTTACTGTATGGAATCTCGCTGATGATCAGAGTCTTGTTGTCGAGCTTGTCTATCTTGGCACGAACTTTCAGCACACCGCCACGCTGACCGTCGTTGTATTTGCTTACATCAATGGCACCACCCGTAGGGAAATCAGGATAAAGCGTGAATGGTTCGCCCTTCAGATAGTGAATGGCAGCATCGCAGAGATCATTGAAGTTGTGGGGCAGCACCTTGCTGCTCAAGCCTACGGCGATACCTTCTGCACCTTGTGCAAGGAGCAGAGGAAATTTGGCAGGCAGGGTGATAGGCTCTTTGTTGCGGCCATCGTATGAGAGCTGCCAGTCGGTAGTCTTCGGGTTGAATACTACGTCGAGTGCAAACTTGGAAAGTCGTGCCTCGATATAGCGGGGAGCAGCCGCACGGTCGCCAGTGAGAATGTTTCCCCAGTTACCCTGTGTGTCGATGAGCAGATCTTTCTGTCCCATCTGTACCAGGGCATCACCGATGGAGGCGTCACCGTGAGGATGAAACTGCATGGTGTGCCCCACGATATTAGCCACCTTGTTGTATCTGCCATCATCCATACGTTTCATGGAGTGGAGAATGCGTCGCTGCACAGGCTTCAATCCGTCCTCGATGTGAGGCACGGCACGCTCCAGAATTACGTACGAGGCATAGTCGAGGAACCAGTTCTGGTACATACCGCTGAGATGGTGTACAGCGGATGCATCGAATCGGTTCACCGGCTTATAATCGGAATGCTGTTCTGTCTGATTTTTCAAATCATCCTTTGCAGAATCCTCTAAGTCGTCCTTTTGCGAATCCCCCAAATCTTCTTTTGAGGTGTTCTCCAAGTCGTTATTTTGAGAATCTTGCAAGTTGTCAGGATTTTGACCTTCCATTCCGTCTTTATCTTTAATTTCGTCGCTCATAGATAGCTTTTAATACTTATTTTGATAATTTATGGCAAAAATACAACAAAATTTCGAGAAAAAAGCGTATCTTTGCCGAAAATTTGAAAAAAATAAGTTTTTATCATGGCACAGGAAGATGTTTTTAAGAAAATCGTAAGCCATTGCAAAGAATATGGCTTTGTATTCCCAAGTAGTGAAATTTATGATGGCTTGGCAGCTGTTTATGATTATGGACAGAATGGTGTTGAGCTGAAAAATAATATCAAGCAGTATTGGTGGCAGAGCATGGTATTGCTGCACGAGAACATTGTGGGTCTCGACGCAGCCATCTTTATGCACCCTACTGTTTGGAAGGCTTCAGGTCACGTGGATGCGTTCAATGATCCATTGATCGACAACCGCGACTCGAAGAAGCGTTATCGCGCCGATGTGCTCATCGAGGACCACATGGCCAAATACGAGGAGAAGATCGCCAAGGAGATCGCCAAGGCTAAGAAGCGCTTCGGCGACAGCTTCGACGAGGCTCATTTCCGCGCCACCAATCCTCGCGTCTTGGAGAATCAGAAGAAGTTCGACGACCTTCATGCCCGCTACACCGAGGCCATGCAGGGTCCTAACCTCGAGATGCTGAAGCAGATCATCGAGGACGAGGGCATCGTATGCCCTATCAGCGGCACCAAGAATTGGACAGACGTTCGTCAGTTCAACCTGATGTTCTCTACCCAGATGGGT
>USJD01000107.1 GCA_900554835.1 uncultured Prevotella sp.
ATATCGGAGATTACCAACTTTTTTAGGCACTATTTCTTATCCCGAACTGAGGTAAAGATACGATAAAGAATGATGAGAAAGGAGAGGATTTGCTCTTTCTTTCTATCGGAAAGAATGTTTCAAAATGCTACAGCTATTATACGTATCAGTCGGATTCTTTGCAATCTACAGAAGATGGCAAGGCGAAGTTTCGTGCTTTATTCAAAGAAGCCCTTAAGCGAGAAGGATATCTGACTAATTCTTTTCCACATCGCAGAATGACGGCGTGCGTCTATAAGAATTATCCGCAGAATATGATGACGGTAACGGACGATCTGATGACTCAGTATTATGAATATAGTGACAGCCTGGGTTTACAGGATTGGGTGGTTGAAGGTGATAGTATTAAAAACATATTAGGCTATAACTGCCAGAAGGCAACCTGCAGATTCCGTGGTCGCTCTTGGACGGCATGGTTTGCCTTGGATGTTCCTATGAGTGATGGCCCTTGGAAATTTTGTGGTCTTCCTGGTTTGATTATGGAAGTGTATGACAAGGGGAGACAGCAATATTTTTGCATCAAGGGATTGCAGAAAGATGCTGGCACGCCTATCGTTTATGATGTTTTCAATAGAAAACGTATAAAGATAGACCGGAAATCTTTTCTGAAGTCTGAATATAATTATTTTCATAATCAAAATAGTATAAACGAGGCTACGTCGGGTATATCCTTAGGTCTGTCAGACGATAAACGTAACTATGACTTGATTGAAAGAAATTAGTCTATCACTACTCAACAAGTAAGATTTATGAAGAGAGTTTATTTTGTTTTTCTGTTTTCTGTCTTTAGTCTGTTAGGACTAGCCCAAAATAAGAAGATAGATACGGCTAATATGCTGTGTAGCTATGTATATGAATATCTTACGGATACGCTGTCTGGAGAATTACAGCGTAAGGAAGACTTGCTCTATCTGCAGATAGGAGCGGAGTGTTCTAAATGCTATAGCTATTATACTTATCAGTGTGATTCTCTGATGGCTTCTCCTAATGGCGATAAACTATGGGATAGCTTCTTGACGGAAGCGATAGGGAAAGGACTGAAAGGGAAGCAATTGCACAATGCCATACCCCATCGCAGAATGACTGCTACCATTTATAAGAATTATCCGCAAGGGGAAATGACCATTACAGATTTCCTGTTGGGACAATATTATCTTTATGGAGATTCCCTGAATGCGCAGGAGTGGAATATGGAAAATGACAGCACGAAAATGGTGCTCGGTCATGAATGCCAAAAGGCTACCTGCTGCTTCCGGGGAAGACAATGGACAGCCTGGTTTGCCCTGGATGTTCCTGTAAGTGATGGTCCCTGGAAGTTCTGCGGACTCCCTGGCTTGATTATGGAAGTGTATGATAGGGGAAAGCAATACTATTTCTGTATCAATGGAATGCAGCAGGTTAGTGCAAAAACTATCACTTTTGGGGTACTTGACAAGGAATTCAAGCGTTTTCAGAAAACGACAAGAAAGGAGTTCCTGCAATCAAAATATAAGTATCTGAAAAATCAGAACAGTATCAACGAGGCTTCAACGGGAATATCTCTGGGTGGTTCGGATGAGGCTCTGAAATATGATCTGATAGAAAAAGAATAAGTATCAACGTAAAGAGAAAACGGATAGGTTTCTCAAGAAGATAATTTATGAAGCAACTGTTTTTATATCTGTGGTTTATCTGCATGAGCACTTTGACCTATGCCCAGCAAGTTACCTTGTCGGGTAAGGTGGAAGATGCCTATACTGGCAACGGGTTGCAGGGAGTGATGGTTACCATCCGACCTGCTGCCGGCAATAGAATCCTGAAGTTTACCAAGACGCAGGCAGATGGAAGTTTCCAGCTGTCGCTCAATGCGATTCCGGAAGGTCGTAACGTGCTGCATTTCTCGATGATGGGATATGCTGTGAAAACCATTCCTTTGTCGAAGGATACTACTGTATATCATGTGCTCCTGACGGAGCAGGCTACAAAATTGAAGGATGTTGTGGTGAAGGCTCCAAGTATCCGACAGCGGGGCGATACCATCTCCTACAATGTGGCAAGCTTTGCCGATGCCAACGACAAGAGTCTGGCTGATGTCTTGAAGAAGATGCCGGGAATGGAGGTTTCGGATAAGGGAGAAATCAAATATAACGGAAAGGCAATCAACAAGTTTTATATCGAAGGACATGATATGCTCGGCGGCCGCTATTCCATCGCCACCAACAATATCCATCAGAAGGATGTAGGTTCGGTAGAAGTTATGACCAATCATCAACCTATCAAGGCTTTGGAAGATATGTCGTTTTCGCAAGATCCTGCCATCAATATCAAACTGAAGGAATCTGCCAAGAGTCGTCTGGTAGGAACGCTGAAAGCTGGTGGCGGTATGGAGCAGAAGAAAGGGGAGAAGTTTGGTAAGCTGAATGTCTGGGAAGGTGAGATGTCGTTGATGCGCTTTGCCAAGAAAGCCCAGTCGCTCAATACCTTCAAGAGTAATAATATAGGTACGGATGTAACCGGTGAGGGCAATCTCCTCTTTTCGGATGGTGGCACTGGGGTGATGGGAAATTCTTATCATTTGAAAGATTACGTGAATGTTACGCCCGACCAGCTGGCGGATATTTCAGACAGTCGGGTGCGCAAGAACCAGACCCACGTTTTCACAACCAATAATCTCTGGGTATTAGGTAAAAATACGGATTTGTCTTCGCAGATAGTCTATACCCACGACCGTCTTCTTTCTTCTTCATTCAGTAATACCCAGTATTTCCTGAATGATTCAACCATTTATGATGTAGAGGATGAACAGGCTAAGCAGAAGCAGAACAAGTTGGTTGCCGACTTTACGCTGACTTCGAATGGCGAAAAGGCGTATGTTGCCAATAAGCTTTCCACCGACCTGGCCTGGAATGATGTTATGATGGATATTGCCGGCTCTTATCCTAACCATCAGCAGGTCAAGATGCCGAAATATAAAGTATCAGACAAGCTGGAACTGTTGCATCGGAATGGTAAGCGAACCTATACCTTTAACACGTATAATGCTTATATGGTGAATCCGCACTCTCTGTCTGTTAATAATTCGCAGCAAACGGCTTATCAAAGTGTTCGTTCGGCAGCATTCTTCTGTCATACCAATACTTCGCTCGGCTTTTTCCTCAAGCCTTTTACCGTGATGATGAAGGTAGGCTTGCAGGTATTGAGCAGAACGATGAAGAGTCATCTGGAGGGAGTACCCGATTCTCTGGGCAATATGCGCAATCAGATAGGCATGACCTTCTTCCGTGCCTATGCATCGCCGGAGGCTGAGTATAACCAGGGTGGCTGGCATATCCGTTTCCAGATGCCTATCACCTTTACACCTTATTATTATAATGATAAGTTGATGGCTTCGAAAGAGAACGCCAGCAAGACGCTGGTTGCTCCTCAACTCAGCGTGAGCTATTTCCTTACAGCCCGTTTGCAGGCTACGCTTTCCGGTGGAATCGCTCAGCGGGAAGTGGATGAACAGAATTTCTATCAGGGGCTGCTGATGCGTGACTACCGTAATCTTTATACGGGTTTTGTGGATTATACTGCTGACAAGAGCAAGCATGTTTCCTTCAACATCAACTATAAGCGTCCTCTTGCTACTATCTTTGCCAATGCCTACATCCGCAAGATCTGGTCTGACAGTCATCTTACGGTGGCTCGCGATTTTGTGGGTGATTATATCATCAACTCCTATTTCTCCAACAGCAGCAGTTCTGAAAACCTGATGGCTGGCGGAAAGGTGAGTAAGGGATTGGGTTTCATGCATGGACTCGTTAGCGTAGGTTTTGATTATCTGAGGTTTGATGGTTTCCTGCGTCAGAACGATTCTCCTTCAGCCTATTCGTCTGATAACTATATGTTGTCGGCAAAGTGGAGTGGTCGTCCTGCGGATTGGTTCAATTTCACCTATGAGCTGAACTGGGATAAGGATAAGATGGTATTGAAGAATTTGGGCTTCGATTCTTCCTCTACCAATCTTGCCCAGCATCTCACTTTCAACTTCCAGCCATTGAAGTCATGGTTCATCAAGTTGCATGGAGAGCATTATCGCAATCAGATAGCAGATCATCAGCACAAGAATCTTACTCTTGCCGATGCATCCACCAGTTATGGCTTTAGGAATGGTATGGAGTTGAGCCTGACTGCGCTTAATCTTTTCAATCAGCGCACCTACGGTTATACCGTTTATTCAGGGTTGACCCGTACGAGCAAGGAGTATCAGTTGCGAGGCAGGACAATACTGATGTCTATGTTCTTTCATTTTTGATGATGGGAGACGATGGTTCTGCCTTTTTCTGTAAGACGATGAAGATTTACGTTAATATTATACAAATTCTATTATACGATTTGTATAATTGTCGGTAAATGCTTATCTTTGCACTGATAATAAAGTATTTAGAAAGATATGGCAAGAGTGAAAAATCCGTTTGTCGTAATGGGAAAGATAGAAAAAGAATACTTCTGCGATAGAATATTTGAATCGAAAGCTATCGAGAAGGCTATCAGTAATGGCAACAATCTCGTGTTGATTTCACCTCGAAGAATGGGCAAGACGGGATTGGTACGCTATTGCTATGACTTCGAGTTTGATAAGGATGAATACTATACTTTCTTCATCGACATACTGCATACCACTAGTTTGCAGGAGTTTACTTACCTGCTGGGACGCAAGATTTATGAGACGGTGTTGCCTAAGAGTAAGAAGATGATGACGGCATTTATCCACACATTGAAGTCTATCAGTGGGCAGTTTGGCTTTGATCCTGTTTCGAATACTCCAACATTCGACTTAAGTCTGGGTGATATAGTCCGTCCCGAACTGACCCTTGAAGAGATATTTTATTATCTGGAACATGCCGACCGTCCTTGCATTGTAACCATAGACGAGTTTCAGCAGATAGCCAAATATCCCGAAAAGAATGTAGAAGCCTTGCTCCGTACACATATACAGAATATGGGCAATTGCCAGTTTATCTTTGCGGGTAGTGAGTATCATATTATGCAGGAGATGTTCCTCTCTGCAGCCCATCCTTTCTATAATAGTTCTGATATCCTGGAGTTGAAACCGATAGAAGAGCAGGTGTATTCAGACTTTGTCGCTTCGTGGATGCAGCGTTATCATAGAAGCATTGAGTCGGAGCTGGTGAGCAAAGTGTATCAGCTGTTCCGGGGTAATACGTATGGAATGCAGCGAACCTTCAATGAGGTGTTTGCCTTGATGAATGATGGCGAAACATGTACGCAGGAAGTTGCTCTTCAAGCTATCAATAATATAGTGGATTCCAAGGAGCCGTTGTTTCAGGAGATGCTCTCGAATATCCCAGAGAAACAGAAACCTTTGCTCTATGCGATAGCATCGGATGGCGAGGTGGAGAAGATTACTTCTGCCGCCTTTATCCGTAAACATAAGCTTGCTTCGGCTAGTGCTATCCAATATGCTGCCCGCCAGCTGATGTCGAATGGTATGATAACCAAACTCCATGGTAAATTCTCCTTGAATGAACAGTTCTTTGATATCTGGATAAACCGGATGTATGGCAACGGATTGACTTTTTAGAAAGATTTTCCAGCAGATTTGGTTAAATATCAAAAATTATAAATGTAATTGTAATAAGAGTATTTATAATTTTTGTACCTTTGCACCCAAACGAAGAAAAAGAATCAATGAGCAAAGGAAAATTAGCTAAGTTTGCGGATATGGAGCGTTTCGAGAACGTGTTCCAGTATCCATATAGTGTTGTAGATGACGTGCCTTTCGATATGAAGGGCAAGTGGCGTGAGATGTATTTCCACAATGATAATCCTATCGTGCTGGAGTTGGGATGCGGCAAGGGTGAATATACCGTGGAACTTGCCAAGCTCTATCCTGAAATGAACTTCATCGGTGTGGATATCAAGGGCGCACGAATGTGGACCGGTGCCAAGAAAGCGATAGAGGAAGGACAGAAGAACGTGGCTTTCCTCCGTACCAACATCGAGATTATCGACCGCTTCTTTGCCGAGAATGAGGTGCAGGAAATCTGGCTCACCTTCTCTGACCCGCAGATGAAGAACCCTCGCAAGCGTCTTACATCTACTTATTTCATGAACCGTTATCGCCACTTCCTCGTGGATGGCGGTATCATCCATCTGAAGACGGACTCCAACTTCCTCTTCACCTATACTACTTATATGGTGGATGGTAACCATCTGCCTGTACTCTTCCGCACCGAGGACCTCTATCATCAGGAGGGTATCGATGAGGAAACTCGCAAGATTCTCTCCATCCAGACTTATTATGAGAGTATGTGGATAGAGCGTGGCTTGAACATCAAGTATCAGAAGTTCGCCTTGCCACGTGAGGGTGAGCTGGTGGAACCTGATATTGAGATTCCTTTGGATGATTATCGCAGTTATCGCCGTGATAAGCGAAGCTCGAAGGATACTGCGAAGTAAGTTTCCGCA
The DNA here is from genome assembly GCA_900554835.1 of uncultured Prevotella sp. Classification (GTDB taxonomy): domain Bacteria; phylum Bacteroidota; class Bacteroidia; order Bacteroidales; family Bacteroidaceae; genus Prevotella. The sequence continues at coordinate 6,493 of USJD01000107.1, forward strand.
ATATATATTTAAAAGCGCCCAACTGCTGATATGCGGTCGCCCATCAGCAGTTGGGCGCTTTTTTGCCGTTATCGGCAAAAATAAGGGAGGATAATCGCTTTTTTCGTTGTTTTCTTGCCGTTATCGGCAAAAAATGTTATATTTGCAGTCGAAATACGAATATAAACTTGCCGATAATTTATGGATTATATATCAGTGAAAGAGTTTGCGCAGAAGTATGGGGTATCAGAACGAACTGCGCGTAATTATTGTGCTTCCGGGAAAATAGAGGGAGTTGTGTTGGTGGGAAAGACATGGAATATTCCTGCCGATGCAATCTTGCCTATGCGTAAATCCAAGAAGCAACAGGTTTCTCCACTTCTTTCTATCCTTCGGGAACAGAAGAATATGAAGCTGAAAGGAGGCATTTATCATCGTACTCAAATAGACTTAACCTATAATTCCAATCATATCGAAGGAAGCAGGTTGTCGCATGAGCAGACCCGTTTTATTTTTGAAACCAATACGATAGGCATTACAGACCAAAGTGTAAGGGTGGATGATATCATTGAGACAACCAATCACTTCAGGTGTATCGATTTGATTATCGAACAGGCTGATGAGAAGTTGACCGAAGAGTTCATCAAGAAACTTCATCTTATCCTCAAGTCTGGAACTTCTGATAGCACAAAAGATTGGTTTATGGTGGGAGATTACAAACGCTTTCCAAATGAAGTGGGGGGCATTGATACTTGTGAACCGAAAATGGTACACAAGGAGATGGTAAGATTGCTGAAGGAGTATAATGCCAAGAAAGAAAAAAAGCTGGAGGATATTATCGATTTCCATCAGCGCTTTGAGTCTATTCATCCTTTCCAAGATGGTAATGGAAGAGTGGGGCGACTGATTATGTTCAAGGAGTGCCTAAGCAATGGTATCGTTCCATTTATCATCACAGATGAATTGAAGATGTTTTATTATAGAGGATTGCATGAGTGGAATCACATTAAAGGTTATCTGATGGATACTTGTCTTACTGCACAGGACTTCTATAAGCGTCTGCTTGATTACTTCCAGATTAAATATCAGGAATAGTCTTAGGTTAGGGATATGTATAGTATGTTATGTTCTTACTGTACTTTTGTTAAATCCGGGAATAATCTTGTTGAATTCAATAAGAAAAAGGTGGAAATGCTTGGTGTTTCCACCTTATTTTATTAAATTTGCAGCAAGTTTTTGAAGAAATGCAGTATTCTTAGTGACTGCATGGAACTGACGAAACGACTAAAAGAACAGAAAAGTAATAACTAACTAAATAAACAGCAAAATGATGAACTACAAGAAATTGGCTCTTACCATTGCGGCAGGAGCGATGGCAACTACAATGATGGCGCAATCTGCACCTCAGCTGAATGCCAATAACATCGACGAAGTAATCAAGGCGATGACCTTGGAAGAGAAAGCCCAAGTCTTAGTGGGCGGTGGTAACGATGGATTCGTGGGCAGTGGTGCTATGCTCGGACATCAGAAGAAGTTCGTGCCAGGTGCTGCGGGTACAACTGTGGCCATCCCTCGCCTCGGCATTCCTACTACCGTACAGTGTGATGGTCCTGCCGGTGTTCATATCGATGCTCATCGCGAAGGTGACAGCCGTAGCTATTTTGCTACCGGTTTCCCTATCGGAACCTGTCTGGCTTCTACCTGGAACACCGACCTGGTGCGCAAGGTGGGTGAGGCTATCGGTAACGAAACCCTGGAGTATGGCTGTGATGTTGTGCTCGGACCGGGTATGAACCTGCATCGCAATCCGCTCTGCGGCCGTAACTTTGAGTATTATTCAGAAGACCCAATCGTAACAGGTCTTATCGGAACAGCCTTTGTACAGGGTGTACAGAGTCAGGGCGTGGGTGTGAGTGCCAAGCACTTTGCCGTAAACTCCCAGGAAACTGATCGTACCAAGGTGGATGAGCGATTGAGCCAGCGTGCTCTCCGTGAGTTGTATCTGAAAGGTTTCGAGATGATGGTTCGCAAGAGCAATCCTTGGACTATCATGTCTGCTTATAATAAGATTAATGGTGTTTATGCCCAGGGCAACAAGGGCCTCCTTACCGATATTCTCCGCAACGACTGGGGATATAAGGGAATCGTGGAGACCGACTGGATTGGTAAGCGTGCCGACCTTCCGCTGGAACAGGAAGTTGAGGCTGGCAACGACCTGATGATGCCGGGTTATCCAGCTCAGGTGCAGGATATTGTTGATGCAGTAAAGAATGGCAAGCTGGATATCAAGGATGTGGACCGCAATGTTCGCCGTATGCTCGAATATATCGTGAAGACTCCTCGATTCAAGGGATATAAATATAGTGGTGAGCCAGACTTGAAGGCTCATGCTGCCATCACCCGTCAGAGTTCTACCGAGGGTATGGTGCTTCTGAAGAATGATGCCGCTCTTCCTATCCAGGGCTTGAAGACCGTGGCACTCTTCGGTGTCAACTCTTACGACTTCATGTCGGGTGGTCTCGGTAGTGGAGCCGTTAATGTAGGCTATTCTGTAGATATGGTTACCGGTTTGAAGAACATCGGCGTAGCAACTACTCCTCAGCTTACAGAAATCTATCAGAATTATGTAAAGTATGCCAAGGCTAAGTTGAAGGCAGACAAGAATCCGATGATGTGGTTCCTGGATCAGGGTCAGCCTAAGCTCGATGAAATCGAGATTACTGAGCGTTGTGTGGCAAGCGAGGAGCCAAAAGCTGATGCTGCCATCATCACTATCGGTCGTCAGGCAGGTGAGGGAATGGATCGCCAGATCAATGGTGAGTTCAACCTCAGTCAGATAGAGCAGGATATGATTTTCCGTGTATCTGATGCATTCCATGCCAAGGGCAAGAAGGTGATTGTAATCATCAACTCTGGTTCTGTGATGGAGACTGCTAGCTGGAGAGACCGTGTAGATGCTATTCTCGTAGCATGGCAGCCAGGTATTGAGGGCGGTAACTCTGTAGCTGATATCCTGACCGGTAAGGTGAATCCATCGGGTAAGTTGACCATGACCTGGCCTATCGCTGCTACCGATCATCCTTCTACTGCCAACTTTGCCAAGGATTACGATATGTACACTTACAAGAATCTGCAGGATTGGAGCAAGGGTAATATCAAGGGCTACGATTATAGCAACCACGAGGAGGATATCTACGTAGGTTATCGCTACTTCGATACCTTCAAGAAGAATGTGGCTTATCCATTCGGTTATGGTTTGAGCTATACTACCTTCGAGTTTGGCAAGCCATCTGTCAAGGCAAAAGGCAATAACATCGAGGTTAGCGTAACTATCAAGAATACCGGTAAGGTAGCCGGCAAGGAAGTTGCTGAGGTATATGTCACCGCTCCAAAGGGTGCTTACGAGAAGCCAGCCAAGGAACTCAAGACCTTCGGCAAGACAAGAGAACTGAAACCAGGTGAGAGCCAGACATTGAAGATGACACTTGAGAAGCGAGATCTTGCCAGCTTCGATGAGGCTAACAGTCAGTGGAAGGTAGATGCAGGTAACTATCTCTTCAAGGTTGGTAGTGATGTGGAGAACATCAAGGGTACTGCTACTTTGAAGGTGTCTGAATACACCGAGAAGACAAGCAATGCCTGCGCTCCTAAGGTTCAGTTGAACTATCTGAAGCAGTAATAAATAATCATAGGGGGAATACAGAATATAAAAATAAAACTCCCGATATCAATAACAAAGAACTCCCGTCTCTTTTCTGAGATGGGAGTTTTTTGTTTAGAAGGAATACTGGGCGGAAATCATCAGTTCGCGAGGGCGAAGATAATAGCTGTCGGTCAATGTACTGATGCCGCTATAGATGGTTTCCATATAGTTCTTCTTGTTGAAAAGGTTTCGAAGCTCTGCAGAAAGGCGGAGCTTTTTCATTCTCCATACTGCCGATGCATCGCCAAGGAGGGTGTTAAGGTGGTTGCCCTCTTGCAGCTCATTGTGATAATGTACGAGCGAGAAGGAGAGGTCCACATGGCTGATGGTAGCGGTGGCAGATACGCTTTGGCGCCAATTAAATAACGATGACTTCGCCATTTTTTGACGTTTCGAGTTGTAAAAAGAGAATTCTCCCTCATAGCTAAAGGCACACCAGGACGGCGAGAAGTCGATGCTAGGCTTCACAGTATAGTTGTCCGCGGTGTAGCTGATGGCTTTGCCGCTGCTGTATTGCTCACCCTTGCTGTAGTTGTAACTGCCCTCCAGGCGGGTCTTCAGATGAAGGTCGTAGAAACCCTTGGAGATATAGAGCGAACCTCCGATGTTATCGCTCTTGCTGTCCTGCTTATATAAAGAGGTATAGTAGTTGCCGTTCACGATGCGCAGATCGGAAGCTGTATTCATCCAGAAACGGTTGGCGTTGATTGATGCTGAGAAGAAAACCTCCTTGATAGGACGCTTGTATTCGTAGGAGAGATTTCCGTACAGCGAACGGGTGACAGGGATGATGTCGTCCGAAACATACCAGGAACGATAACTACGGCGGTATTGGCTCAAGGCATAGTTCTTCGCATCGCCCGTACTGGTAGTATATCCGAAATAGCTTGTCATTTCCTGGCGGAAATTCAACTTCTTATTGAGATATACGAACGGTGAAACCGCCCATAATGTCTTCTTTGGATAGGTGAAGCGCTCCCAGATGAGGTCTGGAGAAAACGATATTCTGAAGGTCTCCGTCTTGTATTGCCAGTATGGAGAGACCTTACCTGTCAGGTTGAGACTACTCTCACTGATGGCTCCAATTGCTTCATTTTTGATGTGGATGTTGTTGGCATCTATGCTTATCTGATATCGCTGCATCCAGTGGAACCGATTCTTCTGCCATGATAGGGCGTGGGCTGTATGCCATAGGTTACTGCGTAGGCGGTTGCGGTCATCATTCACATAGAGATCGGATACTCCATGGTGATAATCGGCTGTGGAGCGCCAGGAGAGCTGGCTCTTCTTGAAGACAAAGAGACGGTAGAGACTACCTGCTATGTCTATCTTTGGGATGCGGATGCGCTGGGTAAGCGTATCGTTGATATTCGACAAGCCATCGTTCTGGCTTACGTTGAGGCTGATGTTCTCATTGCCATAATGATTGGTTTGGTTTACCTTGTTCTCCCATTCCAGTCTGAAGACATCACTGATCATCGTCTTGTGGTTCTGCTCCGTGGTTGTAATCGGGGCTTCACCGCCAAGGTTATAACCAGAGGTGTTCTCCCGTTGCTGGCGGACAACCTGGCGCAGATAGTTCGCCTCAATACGGCTTTCTGCATCCTGCTTGTTCTTCCTGATATGGTTGATGGAATACTTTTGGGTGGTGTTGAATCGCAATCTTTCATCGTCTATTGGCGCTTCCAGACTGGGTGCACTATGCCAGGAAGGCAATGCGTCTGCTTTTAATCTGTCGCTGTAGGAAGCAAGGGTTTCCAGAGAGTAGCCAAGATTCTTGCCGGTTCTATCGTATGCCGCATTATACATCAGCTGTTTTTTCTTGCCTATCTGCATCAGATTGAGTTCACCGCCAACGTGGGTAGGACTCCCAACCAGCAGATAGGGCTTGATGGTAGGCAACAGTTTATCTCTGGCACTATCCTTCAGGGCGATATTCATTGCGATATTATCGGTAAAAGTCTTGTTCTGGAGCGCCTTGATCGGTTGGTCATGCTCGATGACTTCGGCCTTTTTTACGTCTTTCGCCTTGATGTTCTCCTCT
>USJD01000108.1 GCA_900554835.1 uncultured Prevotella sp.
CTTTTAGCCCTCCTTTGAATACGTGTACCCTATTTTTTGAAGACTGAGTAGTTACCATCCCCTATCTCATACGTAAAAATCCGTTAAGAAACCTAACTATAAATATTAATAATCCCAAATCGTAATTTTTCGCGCACAGGAGCATAGTTTTATCTTCTCATCAATTATGATTTCTGGATTATAAAAGCACAAAATGGTCATGATCACAGTTGTCACATTTTTTAGAGTACCTATCCCTTCCCCAAAGTATGTATACATAAATTATTTCCTTTCAAATTGAAAGCACAAAAATCACATATCTACCCTAAAAACTGTGACAACTGTGACCGTGACCATTTTAACAGGTCTTAAACAAGCATTCAATGGATGTTAATTTGTCACAGTCACAGTTGTTACAGTTTTATCTATATTCATTACTGAGCCTACTTTTAAAAGGGGTATATTTAGAATTCAGTCTGACCTGTGTGGTCATTCTGAGTGAAACATAACAATCGGCTCCATTGGCATATAACTTTTGAGAAATTCCAGCTGATTAAGACAAGCCGGTAATTTCACCATTAACAACATCAATACGTTCAGCCTGAGGACTCTTTGGCAAACCAGGCATACGCATGATAGGACCAGCAATGACAACAATCATCTCTGCACCCATATTAACAGTAATATCACGTACATGCAATTCAAAACCCTCTGTAGGACCATAGGCCTTCGCATCAGTAGAGAAGCTATACTGTGTCTTAGCGATACAAACTGGGAATTTCTCTGCACCCAACTTCTTGATTTCATCTATCATAGCCTTGGCAGAATCGCTCAAAGTTACACTACCTGCTCCATAAAGATTGAAAGCAACAGACTCAATTTTCTTCTCCACAGACTCATCATCACCATAAGCCAGATAAAGAGGTGAAGAAGGACGCTCATCAATAGTCTTCACTACCAATTCTGCCAATTCTACAGCTCCCTTTCCACCTTCAGCAAAGGCACTGTTGACAGCAAAACCGCAACCCATTTCTTCACAATGCTTACGCAGCACCTCAATTTCCTCATCTGTATCAGTAGCAAACTTATTGAAGGCAATGACAACTGTCTGACCGAAACTCTGCAAGTTTCTGACATGCTTATCAAGATTCCAATAACCATTCTCCATACCAGCGATATTTGGTTTCTTGATATCTTCCAGAGCCACTCCACCATGCATCTTCAGCGCCTGAAGAGTAACGACCAGCACTGTCAGGTCTGGCTGCAATCCTGTTTTACGGCATTTGATATCATAGAATTTCTCTGCACCCAAATCAGCACCGAATCCAGCCTCAGTAATAGCATAGTCGCCATATTCAAGAGCAGCGGCAGTAGCCATTATAGAATTACATCCATGAGCAATATTGGCAAAAGGACCACAGTGTACGAAAGCAGGCGTTCCCTCAGTAGTCTGTACGAGATTTGGCTTCAACGCATCCAGCAACAATGCCACGATACTACCACCTACTCCCATATCTTTCACGGTGAAAGGCTTGTCGTCCTCAGTAATACCAAGCAGGATATTGTCGATGCGGCGGCGGAGATCATCGATACTTGTGGCAAAACACATGATGGCCATAATCTCAGAAGCCGGAGTAATATCAAAGCCAGTTTCTGTCTCAATGCCATTCTTATCGCCAAGACCGGTGATGATGCGGCGCAAACCACGATCATTTACATCCATCACACGACGCCAGAGAATCTTCTTGAGCTTGAATCCTTCTGCCTCATGCTGGTAACGGTAATTATCGAGAAGGGCAGCAATCATGTTGTTGGCTTCAGTAATAGCATGGAAATCGCCTGTAAAATGGAGGTTGATTTTATCCATAGGAAGTACCTGAGCATAGCCACCGCCAGCAGCTCCTCCTTTCATACCAAAGCAAGGACCCAGCGAAGGTTCTCTGAGAGCCACCACAGCATTCTTGCCAATCTTCTGCATACCAAGTGCCAGACCCACGCTCACCGTAGTCTTACCATTGCCAGCCTTGGTTGGACTGATAGCAGTAACAAGGATAAGATGATGACCGGCAAACTTCTCTTTGTCAATAGCCCCGGTAGTCACCTTAGCAATATATCTACCATAATTTTCGATTTGGTCCTCATGAAGACCCAGTTCAGCTGCCACGTCGTTAATAGGGCGCAACTTTACTGATTTTGCGATTTCAATATCTGATAACATTATCTTTTTATAAAAGTTATATTATAAGTTAGAAAGTTCTAATTGCCTGATGGCATGAGTTTAGCCAACATTCGATTACTTGATGGCGCCAATGATTTCATGTACCGAAGTACAACCATGCTGGTCGAGCCAGTCATTGATTCCGTCTTTCACCTTCTTGGTCACAGCCGGGTCAACGAAGTTAGCCGTACCGATTTCGATGGCAGTAGCACCACACATCAGGAATTCGATAGCATCCTTGGCAGTAGAGATACCTCCCAGTCCCACTACAGGAATCTTCACAGCATGAGCCACATCATAAACCATACGCAGAGCCACAGGCTTGACACATGGTCCGCTCAGTCCACCCGTACGGATACTCAACAGTGGCTGTCGTTTTTCAATATCTACAGCCATTCCCATCAGTGTATTGATGAGAGAAACAGAATCTGCACCCTCAGCCTCACAAGCTCTGGCGATGTCAGCAATATTGGTAACATTAGGCGAGAGCTTTACGATGAGGGTCTTGTGATAAACCTGGCGCACAGCCTTCACCACGCTGGAAGCCCCCTCGCAAGTCACTCCGAAAGCCATTCCCCCATCCTTCACATTAGGACAAGAGATGTTGAGTTCAATAGCAGGAATCTTATCAAGTTCATTGATACGAGCAGCACAGGCAGCATAACTCTCAGGAGAATGTCCCGAAACATTGACAATCATATTTGTGTCGATGTCCTTAATCTGCGGATAGATGTTTTTGCAGAAATAATCCACACCTTTGTTCTGCAGTCCCACACAATTGAGCATGCCCTGTGGAGTTTCAGCCATACGAGGATAATCATTACCCTCACGCGATTCCAAAGTAGTACCTTTCACGATAATACCACCTATTTCTTCCAATGGTACGAAATCGGCAAATTCCAAACCATATCCGAATGTGCCGGAAGCAGTCATTACCGGGTTTTTCAACTTCAGATTATGTATATTTACATTTAATGATGCCATAATAATAATATATTACATTTGCGTTCTATCTTTCTTCAAACGCTCGGTTGATTTTATTTACAAATTCCAAAGAAGTTTCTTAGTATTGAAAACCGGTCCTTCCTTGCAGACGCAAAGATTTCCCTTGGTTGTTTTCTCCACACAGCACAGACAAGCGCCCAGACCGCAGGCCATCATGTTCTCCAGCGAAACCTCGCACTCCACGTTGGCCTTCTGTGCATACTTAGCCACACTCACCATCATAGGTTTAGGACCACAGGAAGAAATCATATCGAAGCTCTCGTGCTGCAAAACAGAATGATTGGTTACAAATCCCTGCTCACCTGCACTGCCATCCTCGGTAGTAATACATACTCTTCCGATTTTAGCAAACTCATCAAGTTCGAGCAAATCCGTTGCCTTTCTTGCACCGAGAAGGAAGATAGGTTCAGCCCCCATATCCTTGATGCATTTTCCGAAATAGAGCAAAGGAGCCACACCTACGCCGCCACCAACAAGCAGGAAATTCTGCCCTGCTTCTGCAGGCATGGTAAATCCATTACCCAATGGAAGCACACAGTTGAGATAATCGCCAGCCTGTAGTTTACCCAACTGACGAGTACCATTACCAATCATGGCAACAAGCAACCAAAGCTCATTTCTATCACGATCCACAAAATTGATGGAGATAGGTCGGCGCAACATGGTATTAGGTTCATGCTCCACCTTGACTTCAACAAATTGTCCAGGACACATTTCAGGAAGTGGCTTATCATCGGTAAGCTTAATCAAAACATGCTTGTCACTCAATGATTCCACTGAAACTACTTTAAGATCTAAAATGTATTTTTTCATCACTACGATTTAATATGTTTCTTGTTCGACTACTTTTGGCTGCATTCAGCCTATGTGATTTACATACTGCCCAGCATGATTTTACGTACTTCCCGGATGAGGTTACCGGGCAAAAATCAGAAGCATGATGCAAAGGTAATGCAAATTTTCGACAAAACAAAAGAAAATACACATATTTTATTTTTATAGAGAAAAAAGATGCAGAATCACACCCAGAGGAATGATTCTGCATCTTAAACGAAAGAACAAAATAATCAATTCTGAAGAATTAAAAAAGGCATCATAAATTCCCTTTTACGGAAACCCAACCTTCCGTCAAGACGTCATTCTGATCAATATATAGATTTCATTCAGGCTTCATACGGGCTCAAATTCTGACTTTCATATAGACGACATTCAGATCTCATCCGAACCACAATCGAGCCCAAACAACCCACAGTCGAATTCAATACAGGCTAATATATAACTATGATTTTGCCTTCACTAATCCTTCATTTCAAAAAGATATTGCGACTACTTTTTGGGAACAAAAGTCTCCCAGGTCTGATCATCGTAGAAAATTCTAATTTCGGTAATTTTGCGCTGCGGCTTGTCAACATATTTCACACTTTCATGAGGCTGATTTTTTGGTGTATGATTTACACCGGGCAAATTAGGCCGATCAAAAAGCGAGCCTTGATGCATCTGTGAAGAGGCTGACGAAGCCGCATTGGCTGAAGAAGCATGAGAAGAAGCTTCAGCAACTGACTGGGAAGCATCGTCGCCAAAATCAAAAGCCAGTCCACCGATAGCAGGAGAAGCGCCAGACGTACTTGAAGATGGAGTAGAGAAACCATCATTCTGATTCTCATTTTCTATATACATAGGAGGAGTTCCGTAGAGCAACCATTCGAGTCTTACCTGCGGAAACTTTTTATGAATGGCGTCTATGTGATTGAGCGTCGGTTTGGTACGATCATTGAAAATACTGCTCAGCGAAGCCTCACCAATTCCTGTAAGCTGAGAGAAACTCTTCTGGGTGAGATGCTGATCCTCCATGATAAGTCTGATTCTATCTTTCATATCTTTAAGTTGTAGAAATTTACATTTATTAAGTTTTCTAAAGACCCACCTGAAGCCACCAAAAAGCCATCTTTGAAATATGCGATTTCGGAACAATGGGGGGTAATAGGGCTAAAAAAGCCCTTTTTTCTTAGACTTTACAAAGATAAAACTTTTTTTTGAAACAAACGAAAAATCTAAAGATTATTTGCATTTTTAAACTTTATATTTCGATATTTATATTTATAAACATAATCTATAAAAGTCGGTTTTATAGTTTATATTTATAAATCTACATTTATAGTTCCATCTATTTTACAAAGTATTAGTTTAATAAATCGACATAATTCACTGGTTAATCTATGCTTAAAACCTTAAAATATCGTAGTTTTGGGCGATTTATGCAAAGTTTATGGTTCAAATAATGAATTTCGCCTTTTTTGTTTCGAACTAAAAAAAGCTAAAACGCTGGTTTTCAACCTATTACAAAGCTTAAAATTTACATGTATATTTATTCACTTTAGAATATTAAACTATCATTTTACATTTATACTTGTAAATATAAACAAATAAAAACCGTCTTTAGTTTTTAAGATTTACTATTTTAAATCTTAAACTCTGTTTTGATTTACATATTTAAATAACTAAACTTCAAAATCATAAATCCTATTAAATGTTAACACTAAATTTTAGAAATTCTAAAATGCTCTATTTTTCTGTTTTTCTCGTTCTCGCAGACGAGTCCGAATCTACTCTCAAATTCGAGAGTTTTGAGCCACAAAAAATTAGAAAAAGACACATAACGCACTGATATACCGATATTTACATAAAACAGGGCCATTCAGAGAAAAGCGAGAATCTAGCTCAGAAAAGTGCAAAAATAAGTAAAACCACGGTCAAAATCCTCCTTTGAAGCCATTTTTAAGCCTCAAAATCTCCATAAACAAGCCTAAAACTCTCAAAATTTACATTTTTCAAGCCCTTTCTTTCAGCGATTGAGAAAGAAGCAGCCTCAATGGGCTTGAGATAAACAAGTAAAAACCCCTCATTCCACCCTACCATATCTGGACGAAAAGAATCAAAAAAAGAGGTGATTCCTTATCGGATCACCTCTTCAATATGCTGTCAGAAAACGAGGGAAAAACATTCCCCCCACCCTTCACAAACAGAAAACTCAGCTCAGAAAACATGGTTCAGGAGCAGACTCATTTCTCAGAAAGACCTCCTCAAAAATGAAGAATTTGAGAGTTTCCACATCATTAGTGGAGAATAAAGAAAATCAATTCTTTCATGAGTTCACCAGCCGAAGTATTCGGATTGCTGATACCTTTGCTCTTTGCATCCACCTCTCTAAATTTATCGATAATCTGCATTACCTTCACTCCATTATAGTTTCTCATTCCTGTGATATAATCGCGCACAGCCCAAGTTGACTTCAAATCCAGGAATAATGAAAGCGCTTTTTCATCCTGTTTATTGGGTGCATAATAAGCCAGCATCAGATTTTGGAAATAAGAAAAGAGCATCGGGAGTAAAGCAAAGAGCGAACCACTCTTCGGATTGCTGTCAAAATAGTTGATAATTTGATTTGCTTTGAAAACATCACGGTTTACAATCGCATTTCTCAATTCGAAGGCATTAAAATCCTTGCTCACACCAATCACCTTTTCCACCTGTTCCGGAGTCACTCTCCTATCATTCTCAGGAAGAGAAATCAGAAGCTTGTCGAGTTCAGAAGTCAGTCGATGCAAATCAGCACCGATGTGATCAGCCACCATCTGGGTGGCCTTCGGTTCAATGGTTGCCTTCTGCTGTTTCATATAAGTTTCTATAAAACCAGGCAATTGATAGTCTTTGAGTTTTTTTTCTTCAAAGACCACACCAACCTGTTCGGCGCGCGGAACCAACTTTTTTCTTCGATCAATACTTCCGTTTTTGTAGCTCATCACAAAGATGGTTGATTTTACAGGATTTTCGAAGTACTTCTCGATTGCATCAAAATTCTTCAAATTTTGAGCTTCTTTCAAAATCACCACCCGATGCTCAGCCATCATAGGATACCCTTTGCACTGATCAACAACTTGCGAAGCTGTCGTGTCCGCTCCAAAAAGAATCACTTGATTGAAGTCTTTTTCTTCCGGCTGAAGCACATTTTCTGTGATATAATCACACAGCTTATCTATATAAAAAGACTCATCTCCCATCAGGATATAGACGGGAAAATAGATTTGAGCCTTGAGATCTTTCATGATCGACTCATAACTATTTGCTTGTTTTTTTTCTGCCATTCCGATATTTTTTGTATCTTTGCAATGCCTTTTCCGCAGATTGCGAAGCAAAGCATAAGCTATTAATAATTGCATACAAAGGTACAAAATAATTTTGAAACTATATATAATAAGGTATAGGAAATCTTTCCTTTATATATAATAAGGTATATATAATAAGGTATAAGGAGCATTTCCTCAAAAAGAAAGATAGACATGACAAGACTGAATCTTCCCCCATTTGAAATCAAGTTGCGCGGCACCAAAGCGCAGCCTCAGATATTCGATATTCTGAGAAAAAAATATATTGCGCTCACTCCAGAAGAATGGGTGCGGCAGCATTTCGTCCACTTCCTGGTGGAGCACAAGGGTTATCCTGCAGCACTCATGGCAAATGAAATCCAACTGAAAGTGGGTGAAAAAACACTTCGAGCAGACAGTGTACTCTACTCCAGAGAACTGAAACCAAGAATGATTATCGAGTACAAAGCTCCCCATATTCCCATCACACAAAAAGTGTTCGACCAGATTTCCATATATAATATGCTCCTCCATGTTGATTACTTAGTGGTAAGTAATGGACTGCAACACTATATTTGCAAAATGGATTATAACGATAAAAAATATTTATTCTTAGAGGACATTCCGGATTACAAAGATTTATTGACAGAATAAAAAAAGAGAAGGGATAAAAATCATAGAACTTCATAGAAAATTACGTCTTAATCCTCCCCTTTTAACCCCTTCAATTTTTGAGAATTTCCGGGCAACTGGCCAGATAATTTGAAATTCGAGAAATATGAGCGGGTTATTTTTTTATAAAAAGTTCGATTTATTTTTGTACTCTCCACAAATTACATTATCTTTGCAGAGTTTATTTGGATCAAAATATTATCTCAGACTAACGAGATTAAAACATAATCTTTATTAATATGGTAAATCAAAACATGAAAATAGCTGTGGCAGGAACGGGCTATGTTGGACTTAGCCTTGCCACTTTGCTCAGCCAGCACCATCAGGTAACAGCCGTGGATGTGGTGGCAGAGAAAGTTGAACTTATCAACAACAGAAAGTCGCCAATTCAAGACGAATATATAGAAAGGTATTTGGCAGAAAAACCACTCCTGCTAAAGGCTACGACCAATGGAGCAGAAGCCTATAAAGACGCAGACTTCGTCATCATTGCAACTCCTACAAATTACGACCCTGTCAAAAACTACTTCGACACGACCCATGTTGAGGAAGTCATCGAACTGGTGATGCAGGTGAATCCAAACGCCATCATGGTGATCAAGAGCACGATTCCTGTGGGCTATACTGAGAATGTCAGACAGAAATACGGTTGTGACAATATCATTTTTGCACCGGAATTTCTCCGTGAGAGCAAGGCTCTCTACGACAATCTCTACCCCAGCAGAATCATCGTAGGCCGTCCGGAAGGCGATGAGCGCCTCGACAAGGCTGCCCATATTTTTGCTGAGCTGTTGCAGGAAGGAGCCATCAAAGAGAATATTGACACCCTGTTTATGGGACTGACCGAGGCTGAGGCCGTGAAGCTCTTTGCCAACACCTACCTCGCCTTGCGTGTAAGCTATTTCAACGAACTGGACACTTATGCAGAAATGAAAGGACTCGACTCCAAAGCCATTATCGATGGTGTAGGACTCGATCCTCGCATCGGAACTTTCTATAATAATCCTTCATTCGGATACGGAGGTTATTGCCTCCCGAAAGACACCAAGCAGTTGCTCGCCAACTATGCTGACGTTCCGGAGAACCTGATTCAGGCCATCGTGGAAAGCAACAGAACCCGCAAGGATTTCATTGCCGACCGTGTGCTCAACAAGGCTGGTTATTATGACTATGCCTACCAAAATAATTATTGTGCAGAGGAAGAGAAAGCCTGCACCATCGGAGTCTATCGCCTGACGATGAAGAGCAATAGCGACAATTTCCGCCAGAGCAGCATTCAGGGTGTGATGAAACGCATCAAGGCAAAGGGCGCACAGGTCATCATCTACGAACCTACGCTCAAGGACGGATCCACATTCTTTGGCAGTTTGGTGGTCAATGATCTCGAAAAGTTTAAGAAGTTGAGCCAGGCCATCATTGCCAACCGCTACGACAAATGCCTGGACGACGTAGAGGACAAAGTTTACACTCGAGACATTTTTAGAAGAGATTAAAATCCTTTGAAAAAACTCAAGGAAAAACCTCCTGAAAAGCAGGAAATCTTCTTTAAAAAGGCTGAAAGGGATACTTCCTGAAAAGCAGAAATCGCCTTTAAAAGACTCAAGGAAGGACCTTCTGAAAAGCAGGAGATCGTCTTTGAAAGACTCAAGGAAAACCTCCTCTGAAAAGCAGGAAATCCTCTTTGAAAGTCTCAAGAAAAAAACTCCTGAAAAGCAGGAAATCACCTTTGAAAGACTCAAGGAAAAAACTCCTGAAAAGCAGGAGATCGTCTGAAAGAAATAACGAAAGATAAAATAATAAAGAAATAACAAATAATAAACTAAATAAGAAAAATGGCAAAATTAGTAATTAATTCCTATGAGGAATTTGCATCTCACCTCGGACAGAAGTTGGGTGAGTCAGAATGGTTGCAGGTAGATCAGGATCGTATCAACAAGTTTGCAGACGCTACACTCGATCCACAGTGGATTCACGTTGACGTAGAGCGTGCTAAGGTAGAGAGCCCTTACCACAGCACAATCGCTCACGGTTATCTTACCCTGTCATTGCTCCCTTACATGTGGCAGCAGATTATCGAAGTGAACAACCTGAAAATGATGGTAAACTACGGTATGGACGAGATGCGTTTCGGTCAGCCAGTCATCACCGGTTCCCGTGTTCGCCTCGTAGCTACCTTGCATGAGATTGCCAATCTCCGCGGCATTTGCAAGACCAGCATCAAGTTTGACATCGAGATAGAAGGCCAGCGCAAGCCAGCACTTTCTGGTATTGCAACCTTCCTCTACTACTTCCAGTAATCACTCCCCAAAGAGAAGAATATGGCAGCAGGAAAATGGATTGGCGGCTTTCTCGGTTTCATGACAGGCGGTCCGCTCGGAGCACTTGCAGGCTTTGCCCTTGGCGCCCTTTTCGACAAGGGTCTTGACAGTGTAAACGAGGACAGCGGCAACCAAAAGGCTTACGCCCACTCCAACAGGAGCTATGAGGGTCAGCGCAACAGTTTTATGTTTTCGCTGCTCGTACTTACCTCCTACATCATCAAGGCCGACGGCAGGGTGATGCATTCAGAAATGGAGTTAGTGCGCCGGTTTCTGAGTCAGAATTTCGGAGAACAGGCTAAGCAGCAGGGTGAAGAAATCCTGCTCAAGCTTTTCGAGCAACAGAAGCGTCTGGGCATGGCTGAATATCGTACGGTGATACAGGACAGTTGTCATCAGATACGCGCCAACATGGCTTACGAGCAGCGCCTTCAGTTGCTCAATTTTTTGGTCATGATAGCGCAGGCCGATGCTGTAGTGAGCGCAGAAGAGATTGCAGCCCTCAAGGAAGTGGCCATCCACATGGGACTCTCCGTGGAAGATGTCATTCAGATGCTCAATCTCCGCAGCGGTTCCTCAGCCACCAGCAGTCTCGACGATGCTTACAAAGTGTTAGGAATTGCCCCTTCAGCCACCAATGATGAAGTGAAAGCCGCTTATCGCAAAATGGCGCTCAAACATCATCCAGACAAGGTTGCTGCCCTGGGCGAAGACGTGCGCAAAGCTGCCGAGAAGAAATTCCAGGAAATCAACGACGCTAAGGAGAAAATCTTCAAAGCAAGGGGATTATAAAGAACTTCATCGATTTTCTTCATCGGATTACGAAGAGGAGATTGGTTAAGAATCCATTAATTCTGTGTTATCCGATGAAGAACAAAATATCGGATAAACAAAATATCGGATAAACAAAAAGAGGGTGTGTCATAAGTCCATGATACACCCTCTTTTCTTAAGAGTTTTTTCGATGAAAAAGTTTGGGAAAATGTTTTTATCTTTTTGTCTTTCCGAAAATATCTGAATGTGTGCCTGTAGTTAGCAACAGAAGTGTCAATTCATCATTATTCTGTTCCCATATTAATAGCCAATCGGGCTTTATATGAGCCTCCCATTCGCCTTCATGGTTTCCATGTAGAATATGAGGCTTATATTCGGGTGGAAGGCAGCCTTTTTCTACCAGAATGGCTATGGCTTTTCGCAATTCATCTATGGGATAATCACGTTTTTGGCAAAGTTTTAAAGCCTTGTCAAATCTTTTGGTGGTACTTAACTTATACATTATTCTCCTAAGATGGTATCAAACATTTCATCTACAGAATTCCAATGGGTAACTCTGCCTTTCGCCTTGTCTTCTTCAGCAAGATCAAGACCTGTTTTCTTTGGTTTCATGACAGAAATAGAACTAACGCCATTCAGCATTTTGATAGCGTTTTTCAGCTTCGTCAACATTGTTGGGTCTGATACGGTTACCAACAACTGGGGTTTATTTATAGCTAATGTATCCATGTTTATTCCTTTTTATAACATTCATTCTATTGCAACAGCAAAATTACGTTTTTTTCTCGAAACTACCAAGTAAATTATAAAAAATCAGATAATATATTTCATCTATAGAATTCCAAGAGGTTTCAAGCTTATGGGTGGGGTGGTATTATCTATATCACTATAACAAAATGAGGGTGTGTCATAAGCCATGACGCACCCTCATTTTATAAAGCATTTCCTCAAAG
>USJD01000109.1 GCA_900554835.1 uncultured Prevotella sp.
CTCCATACACTCCTTTTAAAAAAGCCGCAAACTCCTTGGAGTAGCGGGTTCCTTCTGCCTTTAGGTCATAAGAGTCGGAGAAGTATCGGTTATTCTGCTTGTCATACCATTTGCGTCTTCTGACTATCAAGTCAACACCTTTGTCGCGGATTGGGAAGTCACGTATAGTTACAGCCTCACAGAAACCTTTGGATTCAATCTCTGGGTTCTCTTTATATTCATCCTTAATCGATTCATCAAGATAGATGCGGATAAAGGATGCCTCTTCTTCTACACGTACTACTTCAAAATTTGAAAGTATCTCTGATGGCAGAATCAACTGTGCCAATGCTAATAGTCCTTGATTGTTCATGGTGCAAAGGTACAAAATTTATATAGAATTAAAGAATTTTCCCCCTGATTTATCGGGTGAGCCTAAAGAAGGAGTATTCACAATATTTTGATTTAAAAAGTTTGGGGAATAAAAAAGGCGCACGTTCTTTTTACGAGAACTGTACGCCTACTATAAATGAAACTTAAACTTTAATTCAATTTGTATTTCTTCAGATATTCATCCACTCTGGTATCTCCCAGTTCCTTGGCTTTCAGAAGATTGCCTTTGGCTTCCTCTTTCTTGCCCTTCTCTGCTTGCAGAATACCGAGGAGAAGATAACC
Source organism: uncultured Prevotella sp. (assembly GCA_900554835.1). GTDB lineage: Bacteria > Bacteroidota > Bacteroidia > Bacteroidales > Bacteroidaceae > Prevotella. The sequence goes on from USJD01000109.1 coordinate 655, forward strand.
GTCTGCATATTCCGGTGCCAGTCTGATGCAGGCTTCTGCAGCGCTGATTCCCTCATCATATCTCTTCACGCGGAGATCGAGACTTGCCCATTCCGCAAAATAGGTCGGTTCGTTCGGATTGAGATAACAGGTGCGGGCGATGTCCAACAATGCCTGTTGCCACTGGCGCAACTTCATCTCGCATTTGTATCGGGCATAGAAGAAGGTAGGGGCTATCGGACGGGCTATGCTGTCATACATATTATAGTCTGCCAATGCTTCTCTGGTCTTGCCCTGGGCATCGAGGAAATTGGCACGTGCCAGATAATAAGGGGCGGCCATCTTGGTGCGAACTCCTACTGATACGGCACTGTCCAGAAGTATTTTCAACTCATTGTATGGTGCTTTCAGTTGACTCTTAGCCTGAGCAGCCTCATACCATATTTCGCCACTGTTCATCGGGGTCTTGGTCAGTTCCATAAACAGGTCGTATGCCTTCTGGTAGTCCTTTTTCAGGTAGTTGATTTTACCTTCCTGATGCTTGTAAAGCGGCTCTGCTTTGATACTATATGCTTTCTGTGCTTCCTGTAATGCCTTGTCTGCATTCCAAGCTGGGTAGATAGAATCGCCTACGTATGCTACTTTCTGATAGATGAGGTCTGCGAAATCGCCGTGAGCCTCATTTTTCTTGCTGCATTTCTTGATGCTTTCCTGCATCACTTTCTCTGCCTCTTCAAATTGTTGTTTGTTGACCAGTAAGGCTGCCTTTTCCTTATAACCGAATGAGGATGTAGGGAACTTGCCGATAAACTCGTCTGCATATTTCATGTTGTCCTCAGCCGATTTCTGTCCTTTGCTTAGCGTCATCATCGTGATGGCATCTTCCTCCTTGTCTGGTAAGGCGGTGCGGATTCCGCTTTCTCGAAGGGCTGCGTCCAGGGTGGAGAGACCGGTTACATGCAGTTGTTTGGCATAGTTAGCATCGATGGCCGTAACGGTACCGTTGGAGTGCATGAGTCCGATTACTTGTCCGTCTTTATTGACAAATGGGCAACCGATAGCATTCTCTGGCATGGTATTGCTGAAAATATAGTAGTTGTAGGAGGTGTTAAACTGTTCTACGCTACTGATATCCTCTTGCTGGTATTGTGGCTTTTTGATCGAGTAAGGAACCAGCCATACCTTGTTGCCTGCTTCTGAAGCCTTGCTTGCAATCGGTGCAGCATTGGTATTACCGATGACTCTGAATTTAGCCATATCATACAATTCGTCAGCACCCATGATGGCATCTACTTCCATCGATTTGCCATTGGCATCTACTACGGTTGCCTTGGTAGCACCGATAAATGGCTTGAAGGTACTGATGGCAGTGCCCTTGTTGTCGATGAAGACGCCCTGAGTAGAAGCGATGATGCCTCCATCTTTATTGAAGGTGGTGAGTGAGAATACACTCTTGGCTACCTTCTGCACAGAACCTGGCTGTGCGAGGAGGGATGATGCTCCGACCATCCATCCTATCATAGTTATATATATTCTTTTCATATTCTTAATAATTCCTTGGCATTAGCGAGTGCTGCCTCACTGACATCACTTCCGCTGAGCATCTGAGCGATTTCCTGCACACGTTCCTGTTGTGATAGTTCTGTCATGCGACTGATGGTTCCTTCATCGGTTTCTTCCTTGCTCACCTTGTAGTGGTGACTGCCCATGGCTGCTATCTGTGGCAGGTGGGTAATGGAAAGTACCTGTCGTTCGTGGTTGCCCATCTCTACCATGATCTGTGCCATCTTCTCTGCTATCTTGCCGCTTACTCCGGTATCTATCTCATCAAAGATGATGGTTGGGAGTTTCACGGCTCCGCTGATCATAGCCTTCAGTGAGAGCATCACACGAGCAATCTCTCCTCCTGATGCTACCTGGGTAACAGGTTGGAGTGGGGTACTCTTGTTGGCACTGAAGAGGAAGCTTACCTTATCTCCACCATCGTGGCAGAGCGGTTTCTCTGTCAGACTGATGCTGAATCTTACGTTTGGAATGCCCAGCGGGATGAGGCGTTGTTTCATTTCTTCCTCCACCTTCTTGGCAGCCTTCGTACGGATGGCGGTCAGTTCCTTTGCCAGTTTCTGTGCTTTCTCTAACAATTGGGCCACTTCCTGTTCCAAGGCTTCCACATCTTCGTCGCTATGGTCGATGTGTGAGAGCTGTTCCTCGAGCTGATGGTAGGTTTCTATCAGTTCACCCAAGTCTCTGACGTGGAATTTCTGCTGCAGCGAGTTGAGTTTGTCCAGTCGTTCATTGATGGTCTCCAGACGGGCAGGGTCGAATTCTACATGATCTGTCAGTCCGTTTACTTCCTGGGCAATATCTTTCAGTTCGATATAACTGGAATCGATGCGCTCCAACAGTTCGGTTACTTCAGGATAAACATCCTTGATATTGGCGAGTTGCTCGGATGCCTGTTTCAGTCTTTCGATGATATTGCCGTCATCTCCCGACAGATGGTTGTCTGCCTGATAGAGTGCCGTCTTGATGTCTTCGGAATGACTGAGCATCTCATATTCCTGTTCCAGTTCTTCCTGTTCTCCGTTCTGCAGTTGTGCCTCATCGAGTTCCTTAAACTGGAATCGGAGAAAGTCCTCGTTTTCCCTGTTCTTTTCGATTTCTGCCTTCAGAGCGTTCAGTTTCTGGTTGGCTTGTTTATATTGATTGTACGCAGCCTCATAGTTCTTCCGCTGTTTCTCGTCCTGTGCGATAATATCCACCACATTGAGCTGGAAGTCTTCCTTCTGCAACAGGAGATTCTGGTGCTGCGAATGTATATCGACGAGCTGTTCACCCAGTTCCCTCATCTTGGTCAGCGATACCGGTGTATCATTGATAAAGGCACGGCTTTTCCCTGCTGCCGTCAACTCACGGCGGATGATGGTATCCGACAAATCTTCATCGATGTCATTGTCGGTGAAGAACTGTAGCATATCATATTTAGACAGATCGAAGTGTGCCTCGATGACGCAACGGTCCCTGCCAGCCTTGATAGACTTGCTGTCAGCACGGTTGCCTAACAACAGACCGATGGCTCCGAGGATGATACTCTTTCCTGCACCCGTTTCACCCGTGATGACAGAGAAGCCTGGGTGCATCTGGATGTTGAGTTCGTCGATGAGCGTGAAATTCTTGATATATAATTGTTTGAGCATAATTATTGCTTGATTTTGTCCCACGAATTGTTCTGTGTAGGATTGATGGAGAAGAGCAGATCATAGATGCTTTCCTTCTCTTTCTGAGTTCCTTTTCCCTTGTAGATATTGGCGAGCTCGTCTTTCTTGTAGTCCGTCCATATCTGTGGCAGAAGACTGAGCGGCTTGTTTTCCCTTGCCTTCTTCAGGTTCTCCTCCAGAGTGGTCGTGATTTCTGTACGTCCTCGTTCTGCATTGTTTGCCATCTCGTCAAGTCCCTTTCTGTAATAATCGTATTGGAGTTGGCGGAACGGTTTCATACCTCCGTCCAGATAGTCGGCGATGATGGCATAGCGGTTTCGGTTGTTGTCGAAAGCTTTCCATCCCGGGAAGTCGAGGTTCTGGGCATTGTTGGTGAGATTCATGCAGCGCTGCAGGATGTCTTCTCCTCCCATCGGGGAGAAGGTGTCGAGATCCAGACCGATGATGAGATAAGCGTAGTAGGCGAAGAGTGCTGTCAACTGGTTGTCGAGGGTTTCCTCATTAAACTCAATCTGGTCGAACTCTGCAAACTTGAAGATGAAGTTCTCGTCCACATTATTATATATAGTAGTGGTGTAGGCGGAGTTATAGACGGGGCGGTTGGCCTGTATGAGTGCTTTGCAGGTGAAGAGACCTTGGCTCTTGTCATACTTGCTCACCGTCAGATTGAAGTTGCAGTTGATGCGCTCGTTCTTTTGGAATTGCAGATGCGTCCACTGTCGCTCGTTGACGAATCTCTCCAACGTCTGCTGCAGGTTGTCGAAAACCGCATTTTCCGTACCAGAAATCTGGGCATGATTGATGGTAATCTTTGCTTGCAGTTCCTGCGCATGAATATAGGATGCACCGCTAACAAGCAGGGTGCATCCTATGATTAGTATCTGAAGGCAGAAGCCTTTCATCTTAGAAGAGTTTAGCCAATTCATCGATGATGTCGGCAGCCACTTCAGTCTTTGGCTTTTTCTCATATTCTATCTTACCCTTTTCAGAAATAATCGTGATTTGATTTTCGTCTGTCCGGAAGGTGGTGCCTGGGTTGCGGGTGGAATTGAGCACGATGAAGTCTGCGTTTTTCTTGATACGCTTCTTCTCTGCATTCGTTTCCTCATCATTGGTTTCCAGTGCGAAGGCTACGATGTGCTGGTCTTCCTGTTTCATCTGTCCCAATGCGGCAGCGATGTCGTGGGTGGGTTCCAGACGCAGGAGCAGATCGTCCTTCTCGCGTTTGATTTTCCTGTCTGCCACCTCAGCTGGTTTGAAATCAGCCACTGCGGCACAAAGGATAGCTGCATCCATTTTTCTGCCCGTTGAGTTTCCATCGGTCTTTCCTTCGAAAGCCTTCGTGGAAGCCTGATACATCTCCTCACAGCTCTCCACGTCGATGCGGTGGATGTCCTCATGACAGGAGAGTGATACTGGTCCGGCAACGAGGGTTACGTCAGCTCCTCTCTGTCGGCATTCCTCAGCCAAGGCAAATCCCATCTTGCCGGAAGAATAGTTGCCGATAAAGCGCACAGGATCTATCTTCTCATAGGTAGGACCGGCTGTGATAAGGATACGTTTCCCCGCCAGATCCTTTCCCTTGATACAGTCCTTTATGCCTTCCTTGTTTCCATCCTTCATTCCGTCCAGCAGATCGAAATACTGGTCGATGTAATCCACGATGACCTCAGGTTCTTCCATACGTCCTTTACCCTCCAATCCGCTGGCAAGGAATCCCGAAGCCGGTTCGATGATGATATTGCCGTATTCCTTCAGTCTTGCCATGTTGGCTTGCGTAGAAGGATGCTTATACATATCGAGATCCATGGCAGGAGCCAGGAATACAGGAGCCTTCATGGAGAGATAGGTGGTAATCAGCATATTGTCAGCGATACCGTTTGCCATCTTTCCCATGGTAGAAGCCGTACAAGGAGCGATGACCATTGCGTCTGCCCAGAGACCGAGATCTACATGAGAGTTCCAGGTGCCGTCGCGCTGAGAGAAGAATTCGCTTACCACGGGTTTATGAGTGAGGGCAGAGAGGGTGATAGGGGTAATAAACTCCTTTCCGGCAGGAGTGATGACCACCTGAACCTCAGCGCCCCGCTTGATGAATCCTCGTATAATCAGGCATGCTTTGTAGGCAGCAATCGAGCCAGTGATGCCCAATACGATTTTCTTTCCTTTTAACATAATCTGCGATTAGAAGAAATTACTTTCCCATTCTTTTGTTGTACTCACGGAGACGGATGCGGGTGAGTACCTGCTTGGTGTTGTTGGTAAATTCGCTTCCTAATATCCAGGTGTAATAGCCTGGGTCCTTGGAAAGGATTTCTGCCACATCCCAACCTTTGTACTTACCGAAGTTGAACACCTCGTGCTTGAGTGGTTCACCTTTCTCGTCGAGCACTGCTTTTCCGTTGGCATCCACTACTTCTTTCCAGATGATGCGTCCGGCGAAATCCACGTTGTCCTTCTGCTTAGAGAAAGCTGCGAGCTCATCCATATCATTGTTGAGTACACGGTCCGGTTCTTCCTGTACGCCTGGTGCATATCTGTCCAGTTCGCCCATGAGCACACGGTAGGTAGCCTCTGTATCCTGGTCGGCACGGTGAGCCTCGAAGTCTTCCTCCATCTTTCTGCCGCAATAGAACTTATAGGCAGCAGCTAAGTTGCGTCGCTCCATCTTCATGAAGATGGTCTGTGCGTCGATGAGGCGGCACTTGTTGAAGTCGAAGTCGATGCCTGCACGGAGAAATTCCTCTGCGAGCATAGGAACATCGAAATGGTTGGAGTTGTAACCGGCAAAGTCGCAACCGGTAAATTCCTGTTCGAGTGTGGCAGCCAACTGCTTGAAGGTTGGCGCGTCTTTCACGTCCTCATCGCTGATACCAGTCAGTTCTACCACCTCTTGTGGAATTGGTCTTCCCGGATTGACAAAGAGGTTCTTTCGAACCTCCGTGCCGTCTGGACTGACCTTAATATATGACATCTGTATGATGCGGTCTTTGATGAAGTCGAGACCCGTAGTCTCCAAATCAAAGATGATCAATGGTTTCTTAAGATTCAGTTTCATTTTCTTTCTTTTCCTTTCTCTGCGTGATTAGTCGTTGAGCAACATAGGCATGAGCAGCATGAGGACATCTTCGTTTTCAGGCTGTTCGGCTGGAACGATGATACCGGCACGACTTGGGTCTGCAAGTTGGATAATCACCTGTTCGCTGCTGAGGTTGTTGAGAATCTCCTGCAAGCTGCTGCCCTTGAAACCGATGCTCATGTTGGTATTGTTTGACTCGCATACGAGCTGTTCCTTGGCTGATGTAGCGAAATCTACATCTTCTGATGAAACCTCCATGTGGTTGTTGTCGATCTTGAGGCGAACCAACTGGCTGCTTTCGCTGGCGAATGGCATGACACGGCGCAAGGCACTGATCAGGGCACGACGATCAACAGTCACCTCGTTAGGGTTGTTTGGAATCACAGAGTTGTAGCTTGGATATTTTCCCTCATAGAGAATACATCTCAAACTGCCGTCTGTAAAGAGAATCTCTGCACTCTTCTCATCAAACTTGATGGTTACGTCACCTTCTTCGCGTGAGAGGATGTTCTTCAGGAGTGTAGCTGGCTTCTTAGGAAGATCGAAAGCAGCAGGAGTATCGCTCTTGATAGTGAAATTCTTGTTGCGTACCAACTTATGTCCGTCACTGGCTACAATGTTGAGTGATTCTGGTGTCAAATCGAAGTAGATACCATTCATCACAGGGCGCAACTGGTCGTTGGCAGTAGCAAAGAGGGTACGGGTGATATTGTCGATGAGCACAGCTGCGTCGATGGCTACGGTATGTGCAGCATCGTTAACGCTCTGTGTGCGAGGATATTCATCAGCACTCTGCGCAGTGAAGTTATAGAGACCATTCTGGTATAAGATCTTGATAGCCAAGGTGCCCTCAGTATCGATTTCGAAATCGAGTGGCTGCTCAGGGAGTTCCTTGAGAGATTCGAGGATAACCTTGTTTGGGATACAGAATTCTCCTTCACCGTCGCACTCTGTGAGTTCGATGGTAGTCTTGAGAATATTGTCACTGTCGCTGGCTGTGATGGTCATCTCGCCTCCGGCTACTTGGAATAAGAAACAGTCAAGGATAGGCAGAGAGTTCTTTCCACCGATGACCTTGGCAAGCATGTTGAGCTTATTGCTCAACGCAGTACTGGATAATGTAAATCTCATGAGTATTTTGTATTTTTAATATTATCTGTTACTGATATTGTTGTTATTATTCTATTGTTTCTGTTATATGACGAGCCTGTAGGCAACTTGTTGTTTCCTAAAAGCTGTAATATGAGCACAAAAATACAAAAAATATCGGTTATAGGCAAAAAAAACAGAGAAATGTTTTAGTTTTTGAACTATTTTTAGTAATTTCGCAAACTGAAAGGTAACTTTCTTCGTTTTTGAAACAAAATATTAATCAAGAAATATATGGAATTACAAGGAAAGGTCATTGCCGTTTTGCCTGAAAGAAGCGGTGTCTCTGCAAGAGGCGAGTGGAAGTCACAGTCGTTTGTCATCGAAACTCACGAGCAATATCCTAAGAAATTAGTGTTTGACGTATTTGGTGCTGACCGTCTGGCTCAGTTCAATATACAGAGTGGTGAGGAAATTAATGTTTCATTCGACATTGATGCTCACGAATATAATGGTCGTTGGTTTAACAATGTACGTGCCTGGAATGTAGTGAAGGTAGATCCTAATGCAGTTGGCATGATGGGTGGTGTTCAGCCTGGCGCTGCTCCATTCCCTCCAATGGGTGCTCCTGCTGCTCCTGCTGGTGGTGCTACAGCTCCATTCCCTCCAGCTCAGAATGCAGCTCCTGTTGCTGATGCCAATGCTGGTGGTAGTGCAGACGATCTTCCATTCTAAATGATGACACATCTAAATGATAAAAAATCGTTTAAATGATAACAAAAAATCGCTTCTTTCGAAAAGACTCGAAAGAAGCGATTTTTTTATCTCTGTACCCACTTTTATTTTTCCCTGCCCACGGAAAAATTTTTGCGTGGGCAGGGAGAAAAATATACCCGGGCAGGGAAGTGATTTTTCGATAGTAATAAAGTGGGATTTAAGACTATAATTCAACTGTTTCAAAGATCGAATTGCCCTTTATTATTGGATGGTGTCAGTCATCGCCCCACTTATTGCTGTTCGACGCTCCCCACAAGTCTTTGTATTCAGTCTTGGTCGTTTGCTCGTCTTTCACGTCAAAGTTGCCGATACATTCTCCCGTGAGGCCTGCTCTATGTACGCTGGCGATATTCATACCTCCGTTGCAGAGAAGAGCCTCGAGCTGTTTCACATTAATTTCTGGAGTTATATAGTTCTTCTTCATTTTGCGTAACTGTTATTTTGGGTTTATCTGATAATTATCTTCTTTCCGTCCACTACATACATTCCCTTAGGCAGTCCCTCCAGGCTGCAACTGCGGCGCACCATCTGTCCGTTCATGTTGAACACGCCCTCTATGCTGCGCTTGTAGGATGTGCAGTCGGTGCTGCCGTGTATGTCGGCGATGCCTGTGGTGCTGTCTTCCACTCCGTCGATGAGCAGCGAAACCTGGCTCAGTTTTCCTCCAGCAGACGTATTGTCCGTCAGCTCAAACCAGCAGCGGAACGCCTTTAGTCCGTATGAATACGGCTTGCCGTCGTCCATATTGCCGCTTGGCACCTGTATCAGCTTTCCCTTATACATGAAATAGTCGCCGTTGAGGTTGTCTCTGCCATCCATAATCTTGCCATTGTCGTATGTCTTCGCCATTGTGCCTTTGCAGACCATCGTGCCATGGCCACCGCCGGTGGCAGAGAAGGTTGTTTTTGACTCCCAATTGGAGGTGTTTATATGCTGCATCAGCTTCTCCCTGTCGAGCGACACCATAGTGATATCGTAGTGGTTGGCTGGAACGGTCTTCGTCAGTCGGTTGTTTTCGACGGAAGACGGTTTGTAGTCAGTGCCCAGCCATTCGCTGTTGTTCTCGCCCTCTGATGTATAGAAGTGTTCTACGGTGTAGGCTGCCGACTGCACCTTCGTGTATGGCGGGTAGACGATATATGGCTCGAATGCTGTTACCATCACTTGCTCGTCGCTGTCTGGCTCCACGGTCACGAACTGCACGCTGTTCTCCGTCAGTGCCTCAAGCTTTGCCACCTTCACGGCATCTCCAAACGTGCGTTTCATCTGTCCCCATGTTAGGTCTACGGGCAGAATAAGCGAGTTCCACATATTGTCGTTCAGCTTGCGGTTCAGATGAAGCACGCTGTTCTTGTATTCGTCTGTCGCCTTGGTCAGATAGCGCAGGTCGGTAGATTCCTCATCGAGAATCAGCTCCGGGTTGCGTCGCGGTCCGGCATAATACAGCTTGAAGTTGTCTACGGCGGTCAGCTCGTCCTCGGCTACATCCGGCTTTCCGTCGGGTGTAGGGTCGACATAGAAGCCTATGCGGAGCGTAACAGGATTGTCGTTTGATATTTCATTCCCATTCGGGGCTTTGTCGAGACATATCTGCACCTGGTTCTCATACTCTCCCTCGAAGAAGGCATGCCCGATACCGGCTCCATCGTATGTATTGCCAAGCGCCTCGGCATCATTCTGACTGATACCGTTGAAAGCAGATGTTGAGTATTTATCATTAATCGGCTCGCCGTTGGCATCGAGCACTGTAATGAACAGGTTTGCCAGCGGTTTACCGTTCTTAGTAATGTTCTCCGAACTGTTCGATGTGCTGAATCCGTTGCATCGCAGCAGGTACCATCCTGCCTTGTGAACCTTCACGTCCTGATAGAATCTGAAGCCGCGCAAGCCTTTGGTGTAGCAGTAGAAATACTGGCCGTAGTAGGCTTGATGATTTTCAGTTCTACCTGTCCAATCCTTATCTTGTGTGTTGCCAATTATGTTATACGTCTTGTACATTTTTTTGTCTCCAAAGTACACGTGGCTCTTTACGTCATTAGGTAAATTTTCACCTCCGATTGTCCATTTTGCAGCATCAGTATCATTTATTCTGAAATCAGGACAAGTAAGAAGAAAAGAGGCATCGACAACCGATTTCATATTTGCAGGGGTTGTTTTGAAGAGTTTGTAATACTCATTCTTTGTTATAATCTTCCATTCCTGATTGTAGTATTCTTTGGTTCCAGGTGTAGCTTCGCTTGTATAATTGCAGATTTTATTTTCGTCGTCAGGATATGCCGTGAGATAACCTTGGTCAGCGATATTGACGAGATATACCTTGTTTGTTTCTGAATAGCCTTCTCCTGGTTTAAAGGTGACTTTAGTTCCTCCTCTGTCCATAAACAACATGTTTTTTTTAATGTATTTATCCCAGATGATACCCATATATGAGCCAGCTGAAGAACCTTTCACCTTGCTTTCCAGAAAATACGTTTTTGAAGTACCATTCCAATACATATAAATAGGATGTGGTGAAACATTCAGTGCGGCTTGTGTGCCCCACATACCGCCAATACTCAGAAACTTTTTCGCTCCGACATTATACAGACACACAATCTTATCTCCGTCGGTTTCATCTGTGTGCTTAGTTGTGCAATAAGTTGCCGAAGGATCAACGCCGGTAAGGTCATCAACACCTCCAATAACCGTTTTTTCTATTTCTTTGTTTTCCGTCGCTTTATTTTGTGCCGAGGCTACAGTAGTGTTTGCAGCCATCAGTACTGCGGCTAAAGCAACAGCCGCCATGTTTCCTTTTGCCTTGGCAAAAGAAAGCAGATAACTTTTACTCTTCATAATTTATAAATCTCTATTGTAGATTTTTTCTAAAAATACTTATTCATTCAAATGTGTCAATTGTGACAGCTATGCTGTTGTCCGTCAATGAAATGCTTAGAATCTTCAAAACTTCATATGTCGAGCGTTTCAATTGCATATCATGATGAACAATAGCTACGAGACAATAAGTGATAATGGCAACACTAATCTTTCTATTCAGAAATGCGGTAAGTTGAGCGAAAACGTATTTGTCCTGAAACATAGTAGCCAATTCTTTTTGGCTGCAAAGCTACAAAATCAAGTCCGTTTCATTGCAAAATACTGCATAAAAGACTATAATTCAACTGTTTCAAAGATCGAATTGCC
>USJD01000110.1 GCA_900554835.1 uncultured Prevotella sp.
ACACCCCTGCCGACAAGCGAAGCAAGTATCTCAATCCCTCGCTTGCCGCCTTTCCTTATACCAATGGCGGACTCTTTGCCGAGCAAATAGACATTCCACAATTTACAGACGAACTACGTGAGACGCTCCTTCAGCATGCCTCACTCGATTTTGACTGGAGCGAGATTTCTCCAACCATCTTCGGCGGCGTGTTTGAGAGTACTCTCAATCCAGAGACTCGACGCTCAGGAGGCATGCACTACACCTCGATAGAGAATATTCACAAGGTGATAGACCCTCTGTTTTATAACGACCTTAGAAAGGCGTTCGAAGACTGTTTGGAGGAAAGCAACATCAAGAAGCGTATGCAGCAGCTTCATGCCTTGCAAGACAAGATGGCCGAATTGCGTTTCTTCGACCCGGCATGTGGCTCGGGCAATTTCCTCACAGAGACCTACCTCTCCTTGCGCAGACTAGAGAACGAGATTATCAAGCAGATATACAGCGTGGAGCAACTTAACGCCTTCGAGAATCCCATCAAGGTGAACATCCATCAGTTTTACGGCATCGAAATCAATGACTTCGCCGTCACCGTAGCCACCACCGCCCTCTGGATAAGCGAGGCGCAGATGATGGCGGAGACGGAGAAGATCATCCACCACGACATCGACTTCCTGCCGCTGAAGAGCTATGCCAACATCACAGAAGGCAACTCGCTAAGAATTGATTGGGAGGAAGTATGTCCAAAGGATAAACTCGACTATATCATTGGCAATCCGCCGTTTGTGGGAGCACGATTGATGAGCGAGAATCAAAAGGCAGACATAATAGCCATATTTGGTGAGAAATGGAAGAACGTGGGCAATATCGATTATGTGGGAGCTTGGTACAAGCGTGCCGCTGACTACATGAAAGATACCCACGTGAAAGCCGCCCTTGTATCTACCAATTCCATCTCGCAAGGTGAACAGGTGGCAAACCTTTGGCAACCACTCTTTGCCGAGGGTATCCACATCAACTTCGCTCACCGCACCTTCCGTTGGGACAGCGAGGCTTCACTCAAAGCCCATGTTCATGTGGTGGTAGTAGGATTCTCGTATGTGGATCATAAGAAGAAATACCTATTTGAGAATGGACAGAGGAAAGAGGTAAGCCATATCAATGCCTATCTGATAGAGGCTCCCGATACCTTTATATATAGTAGAAGCAAATCACTATGCGATGTTCCGAAGATAGGCATTGGCAATAAACCTATAGACGGTGGCAACTATCTCTTTGAGAAAGATGAGATGGAAGAGTTCGTCAAGCGAGAGCCAAAGTCGGCGGCATTGTTCCATCCTTGGTATGGCTCGGTAGAGTTTATCCATCAGAAGCCTCGATATTGCCTGTGGCTTGGTGACTGTTCTCCAAAGGAAATCAAGGAGATGCCTCTTTGCTATGAACGAGTGGAAAATGTAAGAAATGTGCGATTGGCAAGCACAAGTGCAGGTACACGAAAGTTAGCAGATACGCCAACACGATTCCATGTGGAGAATATGCCCGATGGTGAGTCTATCATTGTGCCATCGGTATCTTCCGAAAAACGTAAGTATGTGCCAATGGGATTTATCCCAAAAGGAACTTTTGCAAGCAACCTTGTACTTCTCATCCCAAATGCTACACTCTTCCACTTCGGCATCTTGGAGTCGAACGTCCACATGGCATGGATGCGAGCAGTATGCGGTCGCCTAAAGAGCGACTACCGTTACAGCAAGGACGTGGTGTACAACAATTTCCCTTGGCCTACGCCCACTGCCGAGCAAAAGGCAAAGATAGAGCAGAGTGCCCAAGCGATACTCGATGCCCGCGCCCTATATCCCGACTCCTCTCTTGCCGACCTCTACGACCCGACACTCATGCCGAAGGAACTCCTTCAGGCGCATCGCCAAAACGACCGAGCCGTGATGCAAGCCTATGCCTTCCCTGTAAAGATGACGGAGAGTGAGTGCGTGGCTGAATTGTTCAAAAGGTATGCGAAAATGGTAGAATAAAGAATTTGCAATATAAGCCAACAAGGGCATTTGCCGACATAATCAGCAAATGCCCTTGTTGCGATTAAGGCTCCAAGACTATCTTGCCTTTCGATGGATAACGATAAGCTTATATTCTTAATAATATCAAACTTTTACAGCATTGACAGTCACAACCCTTGCCACATAGCCATTAGGCAAAGATGGCATATCAACTACCTCATTTACAGGATGCTCCTTAAGAAACTCCTCCCAGGTAGTATGAACTACTTTTAATTTATTGTTCTCTTTCATATCTGAAATATAAAAACATTAACTTTAAACGACTTTCACGCTGCAAATATACACCTTTTATTTTTTATCTCCAAACATTCCTGCCTAAAAGTGCAAGCCTACCTCAAAAATATCATCTTAAATGGCTCTACGTTCGAATAAAAGTTGTACTCTTGCAATACCTTTTTTGGCTCTAAGTATGTTTAAAATACCACTTAGAGAGACTTTGCAACTTGGTGAAGTTAGAATAGACGCAAACACGGATTACAAAAACAAAGAGAGGCATAATCTTTTTTAAGGTTATACCTCTCTTTTCTTTAAAACAAATCCGCAGGTTCACAAAAAACAAGATACCCCAACCATACTTTTGCTCCAGATATATGCTTCCAAGCATCCTCCTATCCCGTATTATACTGAAATTTAACGAGATAACAAAACATATCACATTTTTATGAGGGACTTTTTAGAAGATTAACACACTTTTATGAGGGACTTTTCGAGCTATCTATACACTTTTATGAGGGAGTTTCTATTTTTTGTAGCACCTCCACAAAGTGGACTGTTCTTCAAACCAAGACTAGTTCCACAGAGCGTAGCACTTTTGCCGTGGTCGCACAATCTGCTGCCGTTGAGTAAGGGATAGAGGTGGAATTTTCGCTTGAAAATATGGGGAAACCTATCGGAGTGGCGGAAATGGTAAAGTAGAAGCTATGTAAAAGAAGGATGCTTTATACTAACGTTGCCGTTAAAAGATGTTTAATAATGCCTAAAATATGCCTTCCACTATTTTTTTGTCTAATAAAGGAAGCTTTATTATTGTTATTATCAAATATTATTTGTATTTTTGCAGCGTATGAATGTCATAAAGGTTATAACCCCAAATGCACTCAGACTTTCTTATTCAACTAAATACAAGAAGGCTATGGCTATAATTGATGTCGTAAAATACCAATTCCAAGAAGGAGAAGTAGTACATCGTTTCTTATCTGAAGGTTTGAGATGGGGAACGAGAGTCGTAGTTTATCCTGGGCAATTAGCATATTTTGCCAAGGATGGACAAATATGTGATGAATTTTCAGAAGGCACCTACACTCTTGACACAAACAACATCCCTGTACTCAACCATTTGGTAAACATTCCATACGGTGGCGACTCCCCATTTCAAGCTGATGTATGGTTTGTCAACTTATTGTCCAAGTTGGATTATAAATGGGGCACGGAAACACCTATTCTTATAGAGGATCCGAAGTTTGGCATCATTGTACCAGTAAGAGCCTATGGACAATATGGATTCAGAATCACAGATCCACGCAAGTTCATTCAGAATCTTTCTGGCAACAAAGACAGTTTCGATGGTCACGTTTTGCAATCTTACTTTAGGGGTATATTGCTTTCACATCTGACTGAAGTATTATCCAATAAGATTTTATCAGACAGAGTATCCTTCTTAGAAATCAATAGCCATTTGTTAGAAATATCAGAGCACTGCCATAAATACTTAACAGTTATTTTTGCGGAATATGGAGTGGAACTTCTAAATTTCAATATTATCTCCATTAATGTACCTGAGGATGATGAAAGCATACAAGAGTTGAAGAAAGCCAAGAGCATCATGGCACGCCTAAACATTACAGGCAAAGACACCTATCGTATGACACGTACTTTTGATGTATTGGAAACAGCTGCCGCCAACGAGTCAAATGGTGGAAATTTATTGAACGCTGGCATCGGCTTGGGAGCAGGTGTAACCGTAGGGCAACAACTTTTTACAAATGCCAGTACTGCGTTAGACGAAGTGCCTCCGGCTATCCATCAACAGATTTATTATATAGCTATTGGGGGGCAACAGAAAGGACCATATACATTGGATGAAATTCAAAGCCTTTTAAACCAGACACAAATTACCTCTGAAACACTCTGTTGGAAAAAGGGAATGAAGCAATGGCAAGCTGTCAAAGATTTCTCTGAATTTGCGAATGACAATTGCCCTCCTCCGATTCCGAATATTTAATCATTAATAAACATATGAGTTTAGTAGCAGCCAAATGTCCTAATTGCGGTGCTTCCATCATGCTTGATGCTGGAAGCCAGGAGGGATTTTGCTCTTATTGTGGTTCAAAGCTTAAAATACAAGAAGTTATCCAACGTGTCAAAATAGACAAAACTGGTGATGTCGGAAATTATCTGGCATTAGCCGAAGTTGCATATAGAGGTGAGGTAACTGAGGAAGCATACGAGTATGCCAACAAAGCGCTGGAATTAGATTCAAAGAATGTACAAGCTTGGCTCCTCAAACTAAAAGTAATAGAAACAGGAACCCGCCTTCATTTCGCAAAGAGAGCACAAGAAGCAATCGCATGTGGAAACAAAGTGATAGAATTAGATTCATTGTTAGCCCATAATGTATATTGTATCTGGCTAACAATAGCTAAGAACTTTCTTGATGCAAGAACAGCAGAAATGCCCAACACATCTCATTACATAGATGATTTTGAAGTCTTAGAGTCACAAGTCATGTCTATCCGTCGTGCTGTTCCTACAGACGAAATTACCAAGGATGCTAAGCTAACCAAATATACATTGGATTTAGCAGAGGCTTGGGGCGACTATGAGTATAATGCAAATAAATATGGAGATGTCATAGGATATGCTACTTTGAAGAAGTATCAGCAATGCTTAGATGAAATCTTAGCTGGAATACCTGAGGAAGAAAAGACAAACAATCCAAAGTTCAGAATCTTTTATGGTGACAATTCTCTCCATGCAAAAAAGCAAGAAAGCCCATCTCTGGATAATGAGAAAAAAGGTTGCATCTTGATGGGAGTGCTTATCTTAACAATTGCATTTATTGTTCACTATATCGTAACATTTTTCTTATCTCATTAGAGTTCTATAGGAACGACTTCAATTAGCGATCCTACACCTCAAGAAACATAACGCCAAAACAGCATGCAACAATAGAAGCACATGAAAGAAGCGACATACATAATCGGAACTATACCTTTTCTAAGTTGGAGAAAAAGCAACTCTGACATAGAGAGAATCATTCTTACTGGAAACTGCAAAATAAGTGATATAGAAGATTTGTCAAAAGAGTTCGTTTACACTTGTTACAAAGAGATTACTCTTGACAAGCTCAACATTGAGTCCATAATAATGGACTACGACAAGAAAGAGCATTCTTTTGAGGATTATCTTTACGGAGACATCTATCACCAAGAAACACAATTATCCCCATTACACAAACTTATATTCAACAGCCATGGGAACACGTCATTCGCCGTCGTTAAAGACACTATTTATTCACAAGACGGAAAGACTTTAATACATACGCCAGAAAGTACAGAGTTAATCATAGACCGTTACGTTGAACACATAGGCAATTATTGTTGCTGCAATTATGAGTGTTTAACTAAACTAACATTACCACAAGGGCTCAAAAGCATAGGGAAAATGGCTTTTTATTCTTGTGAAATAACCGAGTTATCTCTCCCCGATTCTGTCATTTCCATTGGAGAGGAATCTTTCTGTGGAACAGGAATTGAAAGACTTAAGCTCTCAGCAAACCTTCAGTCTCTTCCTGACGGATGTTTTTCATTGACCCTTATTGATGAGCTCAATATCCCTGCATCCGTTAAAAGCATTGGCTTCGAAGCATTCCATTGCGTATCTTTCATAGAATGCGTAAAAATACCAGAAGGAGTAGAAAGCATAGACAGTGACGCTTTTTGTTCACCAGCAGTTGTCTGTTTGCCTTCCACTTTAAAAGAAATTGCAAGAGATTTCTATTATGAGCATCCTGTTGACAATGGAGATAAGCCACCATATATAAGGATGAATTCTGCCAACCCTATCTTCTACTCGAAAGACGGATCGCTCTATTACAAGGCAACAGGAGAATTAGCTTTAGATTCAAAATACAATGGACTAAATGAAAGAATGCCATGGAGTTACAAACCGCCTTGCATCTCATAAAAGAAGAAATTGTCTTCGAGAAGGAGAACGCTCTGACTGAGACATTCCATCATTGATATAATGGTTGTTATGATTGCAGAACAGATTCGTCATTCCCCACAATAATGTTCCCAATCTATCTCGTTCAGGTATTTCTCCACTTGAGCCTTGATTTCAGGAATATTCTCCTTTGCTGTTGCCTAAAGAATACGAGGTAACATCTGCGAATAACCATGCACCAAAACATGGCGCATACTCGCTCTGAGCCTTTTCTTCACCACGAGCAAAAGACCCAAAGATCCATGCCTTTAACACAGGCTTCTTTGACATATAGTCATGGATTATACGTATAATTTGATATCTATCCATATTTACCTCCTCTTTTTAAATAGTTATTCCACAGCAAATATACATCTTTTATTTTTTATCTCCAAACATTCCTGCCTAAAAGTGCAAAACAACCTCCAAAATATCATCTTAAATGTCTCTACTTTCGAATAAAAGTAACAAAAGATATTTATAGTCGATTCAGCTCTGCATTACCGGCACCAGTTCCCTTGTACTTGCTGCGTGTGGTATTGAACTTATAGCGAAGGGTGAGCTGCAGGTCTCTCGTACCTCGCTTAGACACTTGCAAGAGTTCCATCTTCTGGTTATAGAGCAAGTCGGCATCCCAACATTTATAAAGCAGGTCGTTGCCTTTTATTTCCAAGGTAAGGGCATCCTTTAGGAATGACTTGCTGATGCTGACATCCAGCACATGCTGCTCTTTGGCAAGATATACGTTCATCGTGTTACCCTTGCTCTGATAGCGATAATCCACGTTAAGGGTGATGCCGCATGGCAAGGAGAAGGCATTATTGAAGTTGCCCATGAAGATAGGACGGTTCAAGCGATAAGATGCCACATCAGTATGGAGGGTGAACCAGGGTTTCTGCATGCCCAAGTTGATTTGCGGCGCCCAAATGCCTATCTTTGGAGCGGCACTGATGTAGGCGGTCATGCTCTTGAGACTCTTTACGTTCTTACGACTTATCATGGTAATAGCTTCGTCCTCAGGAATTTGCTCTGCCCAATAGATGATGGCATTGCGAGAGTCCTTGTAGTTGACCATAAACTGGATGAACTTCCATACACCAGATAATTCCACTCTGTGATTGGTTTCGTTGTCGAGATAAGGATTACCTGTTTGGCGAGTAAATCGATTCATATAAGATACATTGTTGCTCAGTTGACTATATGAAGGACGAGAGGTCTTTACCGAATAGCTCAACTGTGCCATTACCTTACCTATCTTCGCACCATAGCTGATGGTAGGAAAGAGGTTGCGGAAGGAGCGACTCTGCTCGGGCTGATAGATACCTGCATCATAATACTTGAATCTTACATACTCGTATCGCAATCCTGCCGTGATGTTTCCTATCGGGGTGAGGCGCGCATATTGGATGAATGGACTTGCCGTCTGCTCCTCCAACTTGCTATAAGAGTTGGCGAGGAGGTCGGTGCGATTCACTTCGTAGTCATCATTGCGATGAGTATTGATATACTCAGCTCCATAGGAGAGATTACCGCCTAAGAGAGGAGAGGTAATTACGAGTTTGGTAGCTACCATCTTGTTGCTCACACGATTCTTGGAGTTGATGTTACGAGAATCGTGCTCCTGGCTCTGTTCATCGCTATAGGCATAAGCCCTGTTTGTACTGAAATAGAGGTCGGTATTCAGGTCAATAGCAGTCTTGCCCAAAGTGCCGTTGTAGTAGGCATTCAATTGATGGCTAGAGCTATTCTTGTCAACCGTCAGACCATCGGTTTTGATATAGTCGTAAAACTTACCGTCGGCTGTCACCTGACTATCGAAAAAATCTTTTGAGCGAGAACAGCCTGGCGAGGTCAAGGTGTATCTCGCACCAATGGAATGACTGGCATTGAAATCATAGCTAAAACCACTGATAAGACGATGCGATTCTATACGACCTGTTACTTCGTTGTTGTTATGCTGTTGCCAAAGCGTATCTACATGTACAGTCTGCTCGTAGGTGGCCTTTTGCATCCATGTTGCATCAGAGAACTTATAAGTGGCAAAGAGATTCAGTCCATTATGGCGATAGTTCATGTTAACCTGTTGGATGGTATTATCGTGCTTATTGTACCAATACACAGAGCGAGTATCAAAGCCGAAACCTTCGCCTTTCTTCTTGATGGTCTTGATTTTGATTACCGCATTTACCGAAGCATCGTAGGTGGCTCCTGGATTCTGGATGACTTCCACACTCTTGATGTCGGAAGATTTGATGTTATCCAACTCACTGATGTCTTGCATCTTCCTGCCGTTGATATATATAATAGGTGTACCCTTGCCGACCACCTCATATCCATCTTTCTTCTTCACGATACTCGGCACATGCTTCAATACATCTTCTGCCGTACCCATCTTGCTAAGCACGGTTCCTGCCACATTGGTCAGCAGTCCTTCGTGGGTCTTCTTATATTGAGGAAGATGAGCTTTCACCACCACTTCGCCAAGTTCTTTGGAGAACTTATCAAATAGGGTCGTGTCGGAAATCTGTTCGCCGTTGATGTTCTGTGCCATCATCTGTGTTATAGTAATGCCACAGAAGGATGCTACTAACGCAAGTCTTTTCATTTTCTTACTATTCTTTATGTTGTTACTATTCTTATTTGTTGCAAAATAGCAAGGCAACGGCTATGCCAAAAACATAAACGACTGATTATCAGAACATATAGAAAAAAGGCCATAAGATGACCTGTCTAAATACTTGACACTGCTGTCTAGTTATTAGACAGAAAAGCCATCAAAAAGGTTGCGATGCGACATCATCTCCTTCATATACTCATGGTATTATTATTGTATTTTTGCTGCAAAAGACTGAAAAACAATGAGATAGCTAAACATATCACATTTTTATGAGGGACTTGCTGCTTTTTTGTAGCAGTTCCCCAAAGTGAACTGCAGCAACTTGTCATCAAACCAAGGCAACAATATTCACAAATAACTTTACAGATTAAGGTGTGACAAAAATATCTCTTAAGGGAAGATTTTATTTTCCTTAAGGAAAAATACAAATATCCTTAAGGGAAAATTTTCAACCTCTTCTTTCCCCATTTTATGGGTGTTTCTTCTAAATTGCCTCTTTCTAGAATATTATTTACACAGATACAAAAATGGTGTAGTAATCTACAGTCATTCTATTAACAACAGAATTTATTGCAATAGATTCCTTCCTCCCGTATCTTCAAGAATCTTCATTTGCTGGATGGCAATCTGGTTGAGTTTGATTAATCGCTCAGACTGAGGCATTCCATCATTGATAAATACGGCATTAAGGTTCTCCATATTCGATAGGCAAATAAGCTCGTTTATGCTGGCATAATCTCTTATGTTGCCTTTCTTGTCGGGATTCTGTTCACGCCATTGTCTTGCTGTCATTCCGAACATGGCGATGTTCAAGACATCGGCTTCATCGGCATATTTCAGGGCAGCCTGTTCACGAGTCACCTCAACTGGGATGAGATTTGCCTTGATTGCATCCGTATGAATACGATAATTTATCTTAGACAGCTCACGCTTGGCAGACCATCCTATCTGCTTTTGCTCCTCTGTTTTGAGACGTTGGAACTCACGGACGAGATATAGTTTGAACTCTACGGAAACCCATGATGCAAACTCAAATGCAATGTCCGAAATGGCATACGTACCACCATATCGCCCAGAAATTGCTTTTATTCCAATAGCATTAGTGGATTCCACCCACTTTGTAGGCGACATTGTGAAGGCATTCAATCCTGCTTCCTTTCTAAACCCCTCGAATTCGATGGGGTTAAAATTGATGTTATACAAACTTTCCCATATTCCAAGGAATTCAATCGTATTGCGATTTCTCATCCAATTTCCTATCACACCGTTAGGGTCTTCAGTATTCTTCTGCTTGGCAATGTCTGTAATGCAGATATAATCAATGCCATCCTTATTGATAGCCTTGATAATTTGGTCTTTAACTATTAATTTTCCCATTTCTTGTCTTATTGTTTCTTTTGCTCATATTTCTATGCTGCTCCATCTGTCCTGAGAAAACAACATCAATTATTGTTTTTATTCTCTGACTCGATAGTGCCATCATTTCCATTAGAAGATGGATTTCCGCTTGCTGTCGAGTAACCACAGTCGGCTTCCCGAGTGCGAATATACGAAAAAAATCGCTAAAATGGGAACAAACGAATAAAAATCGTATGACATTCTGAAATAAAGTCTGCTTTTTAACGGTTATTATACCATTTGCGCACGTTTATTGTCAAACAGGAATTGCAAATGTTACAAGAGACGGCGTTTCTTGTTAGTTACCTTGATTATAATTCGTCTCTTTCACAAAGCGAAGCCACTGATTCACAAAAATCACGCTACTTTACGCCATACGTTTGAAAGTTTTTGCTTACCTTTGCAGAAATCAAGCAGCATTATCGGAGAAGAAAACCAAGGACGTGGATATCTCCAGAATGGGAGTAAACTAACGAATTTCTTAAAATATCGTCAGTAAGCAAGCGTGCTTTCTTAAAAAACCATCAGAAAACGGCTTACTATCAAATAAAAGTCGTATCTTTGTAGCAGTAATCCTTGGAATGGTGTATAAAACTGCATTTGTCAAGGTAGAAGACGGCATCGTTTATCTGCCACTATATATGGTTGGATTACTTTAATAATTTCATTAAGTTTATGAAAACAGAGAAACAACAGAAAATTGCTGCCGCTGCTTTCGCCAAGAAATGGGAAGGCAGGGGATATGAAAAGGGAGAAAGCCAAACCTTCTGGATAGAACTCTTAACGGAAGTATTTGGCATCGAGAGTCCTTCTCTGTTCATACACTTTGAGCAACAAGCGCAATTAGACCATACCTCCTTCATTGATGGTATGATCTCGGCTACCCATGTGATGATAGAACAAAAGTCATTAGGCAAGGATTTGCGACAGGCCATCAAGCAGAGCGATGGCACACTCCTCACTCCTTTCCAGCAGGCACAGCGATACTCTGCTGTGTTGCCCTACTCCGAGCGACCTCGCTGGATTGTTACCTGTAATTTCTCTGAGTTTGATGTCTATGATATGGAGAACCCAAAGGGTGAGCCATCCCGTATCCTTCTCAAAGACTTAGAGAAGGAGTACTATCGCTTGCAATTCCTGGTAGAGCAACAAGGCATTCATCTGCAACGAGAGATGGAGATATCGATGAAGGCAGGCGAGATTGTCGGCAAACTCTACGATGCCCTTATCACTCAGTATGATGCCGACGACCCGCAATCACTCCGTTACCTGAACATTCTTTGCGTGAGATTGGTATTCTGCCTCTATGCTGAGGATGCAGGAATCTTTGGCAAACGAGATATGTTCCATGATTTTCTGGCTCATTATCAGACGGAAGATATGAGAATGGCTCTGGTACAACTCTTCGAGGTTCTCAACACCCCTGCCGACAAGCGAAGCAAGTATCTCAATCCCTCGCTTGCCGCCTTTCC
>USJD01000111.1 GCA_900554835.1 uncultured Prevotella sp.
GAGCAAAGGACTGAAAATCCTTGTGTCCCCGGTTCGATTCCTGGTGGTACCACTTCTTATTAGAAGCCGAATCTTCGTAACAAGATTCGGCTTTTTTAATTTCCCTAATGTTTTATATATTTCGTTTTAATGGCACATTGACACTTATGAAAACGTTTGCGTGTAAAAAGTGAAACGAAAACGTTTGCTATATCAGAATTTTGGCTACCTTTGCAGCGTAAAAGTAAAACGTAAAAACCAAAATAATATATATCTACTAAACATTTTAGTTTAAAATGAAAAAAACTTATTTACTGCTTTTAGCGGGTATGTTTGCTTCCGTTGTTTTTGCGAACAACAAGCAGACCGTTAAAATTGATGGTAAAGTCTCAGACAAGACCGTCACCGAGATCACCTTCGATGGTGATAACGTAACACTCAGTTATGCAGACAATTCTTCTGAAACGAAGGATATGTCGCTTGTGTCTCTTTCTTTTTCTTATGATTCTACTACAGGAATCAACAAGATAGAAGAGGTCAAGAAGTCATTGCAGGGTAAGGTATTTAACCTCAATGGTCAACTCGTAGGTAATTCTTTGGATGGATTGTCTAAGGGTATTTACATCGTGAATGGTAAGAAAGTAATTATCAAGTAAAAAAGGAGGAACTCAAAATGAAGAAAATGGTATTTACTTTGGCGCTCCTCTTGATGAGCTTGAGTGCTGTTATGGCGCAGACATGGACATTTGGCGCAATGAGCGAGGCAGATAAGGCTTTATGTAAAGCTGATGCAAACTGGGTATTGGGAACTGACCGCTATGGCTACACCTTAGCTTTGAAGGATGAAGCTCTTGTAGCAAATGGCTCAGAATTGGCTTATGCTAAGGGCTTGAAGTTTACTGCTGGTGCTCCTGCAACAAAAACTGAAGGAAAGGC
Organism: uncultured Prevotella sp.; assembly: GCA_900554835.1. Taxonomy (GTDB): domain Bacteria; phylum Bacteroidota; class Bacteroidia; order Bacteroidales; family Bacteroidaceae; genus Prevotella. The sequence goes on from USJD01000111.1 coordinate 916, forward strand.
TAAGGTGCGTTTGAACTATGGAAATTCTCGTTTGGAATTGAATGGAAACGGAATTGTATTGACTATTCCAAGTCTGAAGGCAGGTCAGAAAGTAACTGTTAGCTGCGGTACTGGTAAATCTGGAACTGCTCGTGGTTTGAATGCAACCAACATTACTCCTGTTTCTGGTTCTTTTAATGCTACTTCTGCAGATAAAGTAACAAATGTTGGAACAGTAACAGCTGATGGCGATGTTGTATTGACAACCAATGGTGGTGGTATGAACATCTTTAGCATCAAGGTTGAGACTGTAAGTGGCGGATCTACTGTTACTCCAGGTTCCACCGACAAGATTACCAATGCCGTTGCTCGTAACAGCAAGGTAAATCAGATGTATGTTACCACAAATGCTGGTGATGTGAAGTATTATAATACTGCCGACTTGACAAGTGTTAAGTTCGAAGGTGACAAGACTATTATTACTCCTAAGTCAGGCGCAGAAAATGATGAGTATGATGCTTCTGTTCAGGCCATCAGATTTGCAAAGAAGGCAGATCAGGGCGAGAGTGGTGATGTTGAAAATCCTGCAGGTGTGATTCAGATTACTGAGGCTAAGGGATGGCAGGAATCTGCCTACCTGAAGTGGGCTCCATTCGAGGGCGCTTCTTCTTATAATGTATATGTAGATGACAAGAAGATTGATGCTCAGCTGATTCGTCAGTATAAATCTTACTATCGTGCTGATGTTCTCGGTTTGAAGGCTGGTACTTATTCTGTAAAGGTTGTTCCTGTAAATGCTGAAGGTACAGAGATTGCTGGTGCCAATACAGCTTCTAATTTGGTAGTAAAGAGCTACAATCGTGAGGGCTTTGCTCATTTCAAATATGATGGTGTAGGTGCTTACAATAATGATGGTACTTTGAAGGCTGGTGCTAAGGTTCTCTATATCACAGCCAAGTCTGCCAAGACCGTTTCTACAACAGTTAATACTGGTAAGATGGAGACCATTACCGGTCTTCAGTCTATTATTGATGCCTATTCAAAAGGTAAGGATAAAACCCCAATCGCCTTCCGTTTTATCGGTAAGGTAAGTCTTTCTGATTTGGATCACACTTCAAGTTCTGCAGAAGGTTTGCAGATTAAGGGCGCTGAGATGAATATGACATTCGAGGGCGTCGGTGAAGATGCTACTGTATATGGATTTGGTTTCTTGCTTAGAGATGCTATTAGTGTTGAATTCCGTAACTTTGCTATTATGCGTTGCTTGGATGATGCCATGTCTCTTGATACCGATAACTCTCATGTGTGGATTCACAACATGGATCTCTTCTATGGCAAGAAGGGTGGCGCTGCCGATCAGGCCAAGGGTGACGGTACTGTAGATATCAAGGCTGACTCTCAGTATATTACTGTAGCTTACAACCGCTTCTGGGATAATGGTAAGGCTTCTATGTGTGGTATGAAGAGTGAGACTGGTCCTAACTATATCACTTATCACCACAACTGGTTCGACCATTCTGACTCTCGTATGGCTCGTGTTCGTACTATGAGTGTTCACATGTACAACAACTACTATCAGCACAATGATGTTTATGGTATTGGTGCAACAATGGGTTCAAGTGTGTTCATGGAGTCTAACTACTTTGATGCAACCAAGCGTCCTATCATGAGTTCTCAGCAGGGTACTGATGCCAAGGGCGATGGTACTTTCTCTGGTGAGGCTGGTGGTTTGATTAAGGCATACGGCAATGTATTTGCCAACAAGCCAGAAAACTTCAGCTATATCACATACGCAGAAAACAATACAAGCTTCGATGCATACGAGGTTTCTGATCCAAGTCAGCAGGTTCCTTCAAGCGTAAAGACTTTGGTAGGTGGTACTTCTTATGATAACTTCGATACTAACTCAAGCCTCATGTATGCATACGTAGCAGACAAGGCAGAAGATGTTCCTTCTATCGTGGAAGGTTTCTTTGGTGCAGGTCGTTTGAATCATGGTGATATTGATTTCGTTATTCCTGATGAGACAGTCGTAACAAATGGTCATCAGCAGCCATGGCCTGCTTTGGCAAGCCTTCTTGACTCTTATACTTCTGGTGTTGTTAAGGTATTCGGTGAGAGCAATGCAACTGGCGAAGGTGGAAGCACTGGTGGCTCAACAGGAGGTGGTGAGACAGGTGGTTCTGGTTCTGGCGAAGGTGGTAGCACAGGTGGCTCTACTGGTGGTTCAGAAGGTGGCAGCACAGTAACTCCTATTGAGGGTACAGTAACTTGCAGCTTTACTGCAAACGGAAAAGAGGCTGTTCCATCTAACAGCGCATTTGCTTTGACCGGTTCTGCTAAGAGTGTAAAAGCAGAAGAAACTGTTATTGAAGGTACTACTTATTCCGTAAGTCTTAAGATGGAAACTAAAACTGAAGTTTCTTTCACCACATCTAAGAAGATGACTCTGTATGTATATTATGGTCTTTCTGGTACAAATACTAATGTAAAGGTGGATGGCGTAAAGCAGTCTGGTGCTCCTACAACTGTTGTGCTTGAGGCTGGTGCTCATAAGATTACAAAGGGTGATAGTTCCGCAATCGCTCTCATCAAACTTGTACCTGTAACTGAATAATAAACATGTTTTCCCCAATGAGGGGGAAAGATATATGAAATGATATCAACTAAGGGCTGTCTCTTCTTGACGAGGACAGCCCTTTTTCTCAAAACAACAAACAAAACAAAACTTTACAATGAAACATATAAACTCTATTCTTTCAGTACCATTCAAGGCGACTTGCCGTAAAACCATCTTGGCTACTGCTTTATTTTGTGGTTTCTCAATGATGGCAAATTTTCTAACAGGAAAGTTGTTACCGGCGAAATATCAGGTAAGAATCTGATAAAGATTCCTGCTTTTTAAATGACAAAACGGACAAAAGCTAGATAAAGATTTGCTTTTGTCCGTTTTTTCTTTATTTTTGTCTGAAATCTGTCTGCTGTTTTTTCCTCTTTTCCCTATTTTTGCAACCGAAAACAATTTTAAACGCAAACGCATTTAAACGTAAAACGCAACCTAAAAGTAAAACAATGAAGAATATATTTGGAAAAGCCATGTTGCTGGCTACAGCGCTCTTGTTCTCTATCACAGGAACAAGTTGCAGCAGCGACGATTCTCCAGTTCCAGAAAAGGAGAAAACATATGATATGAGCGGCTTCGCTAAGGGAGCCGATGTCAGCTGGCTCACAGAGATGGAGCAGGATGGTGTGAAATTTTATAATCAGAATGGTAAGGCAGAGGAATGTATGTGGCTTCTTCGCGACCTTGGTACCAATGCTATCCGTCTTCGTGTGTGGGTAAATCCGGAAGGCGGTTGGTGCGCTAAGAATGATGTCATTGCCAAGGCATGTCGTGCCCAGGCTCTCGGTTTCCGTTTGATGATTGACTTCCATTATTCTGATACCTGGGCTGACCCGGGAAACCAGAAAGTACCTGCTGCTTGGCAGGGTTATACTTTCGAGCAGATGAAACAGGCGGTAGCTAATCATACCAAGGATGTATTATCTGCCTTGAAAGAGAGAGGGGTCACCAACGTAGAATGGGTACAGGTGGGTAATGAAACCCGTGATGGAATGCTCTTCAGCAGCGATGAGGCTGTAACTGGTAAAGCGTCAAAGAATGCAGCCAACTTTGCTGCTTATGTCAATGCTGGCTATGATGCCGTGAAGGAAGTTTATCCACAGGCTAAAGTCATTGTGCACGTGGATGAGGGTAATAACCTCGGTCGTTATACCTGGCTCTTTGGTGAATTGAAGAAGAAGGGTGGAAAATGGGATGTCATCGGTATGTCACTTTATCCGGAAGATAACAATTGGAAGGATTTAACCACCAATTGCCTGAAGAATATCAAGACTTTATCAGAGCAGTACAACTGCAATGTCATCGTTTCAGAAATTGGTATGTGGTGGGGTTCAGACCAGGCTGCGCCAATGATGAAGAAGATGGTGGATGGCTGCAAGGCTATTTCTACCTGCGAAGGTATCTTCTATTGGGAACCAGAGGTTTACAATAACTGGAAGCCTGCCAACTATACCTCTCTGGGTTGGTCTGCATATACTAAAGGAGCCTTCGATAACAGCGGTAAGCCAACTGCCGTATTCGATGCATACAAATAATTCGATGCATATAAATAAGAACATTAAAGAAGAAATATGATCAAGAAAAGCATTACTTTCATGACTCTTGCCCTGGCGCTCTCTACCATGTGCCAGGCGCAGAGCAGAAAGGTTATCAATTTACCTTCGTGGGATTTCTCCCGCGATGGCAATTCGTGGTCTCAGGTACAAATTCCTCATGATTGGGCTATCTCGGGTCCTTTTGATAAGAAATGGGATCTCCAGATGGTGGCTATTGAGCAGAATGGTGAGAAAGAGAAGTCTGAGAAGTCAGGCCGCTCGGGTGCGCTGCCTTGGATAGGTGAGGGGATGTATAAGATGAACTGGAAGGCTCCAAAGGGTTACAAGCGTGCAGTCTTGGTTTTCGATGGTGCCATGAGTCAGCCTGTAGTCACGGTAAATGGAAAGGAAGCTGGTAAGTGGGCATATGGTTACAATGCTTTCCGTATCGACATCACTCCTTTTATCCAGTTTGGCAAGAGTAATCTGATAGAGGTACATCTTAATAATGTAGAGGAGAGTAGCCGATGGTATCCGGGTGGCGGTCTATACCGTCCGGTATCTGTTGAACTGTATGGCAATGAAAACTTCTCTACCTGGGATACTTTCGTACGTACCTTGAAAGCCAACAGACAGGAAGCTGAAGTAGAGGTAAATGCTCTTTTGGAAGGAAAGATAGGTAAATCTGGCAAGACAGTCATCGCCTTGCTTGATGAAGAAGGTACTAAGGTAGCTGAGCAAACCATCCAGGGTGCTACTCCAGAAATCAAGACTACCTTGAAGGTAGCAAGTCCTCAGCTTTGGTCGCCGGAGTCTCCTTACCTCTATCAGGTGAAGTTAACCCGATATGAGGGAAAGAAAGTGGCTGATGTCCAGACTTTGAAGACGGGTATCCGTACTATCTCTGTATCTAAAAACGATGGATTCCAACTCAATGGCATCACCCGAAAGATCAAGGGTGTCTGCCTGCACCACGACCTCGGTCCTTTGGGTGCCGCAGAGAATAAAGCTGCGCTTATCCGCCAGATCAAGACGATGAAGGCGATGGGTTGTGATGCCATTCGTACGGCTCATAATATGCCTTCTACCATGCAGATGGAAATCTGTGATTCTCTCGGTATGATGGTGATGGCTGAGAGTTTCGATATGTGGATTTATCCGAAGTGTAAGAATGGTTATGCCAAGTTCTTCAAGGAATGGAGCGATAAGGACATCACCAACTTAGTGAAGCATCATCGTAATCATCCAAGCATCATCATGTGGAGCATCGGCAACGAGATTCCTGAGCAGTGGAGCAAGGAGGGTATGGAGATAGCCAAGCATCTGCAAGACCTCTGCCATCAGTACGATCCATCTCGTCCTGTTACTCAGGGAATGGACAAGGCTGAGGCTGCCTTGAAATCTGGCTTTGCACAGGTGATGGATGTTCCGGGTTTCAACTATCGCGTACATAAATATTATAAGAATATAGAGCAGTTGCCTCAGGGATTCCTCTTGGGTTCCGAGACGGCATCTACAGTCAGCTCTCGTGGCGTGTATAAATTCCCGGTTGAAGTGCGTGCCAGCAACAACAACCCATACCCAGATGGTCAGTGTTCCAGCTACGATACTGAGTATTGTTCTTGGAGTAATCTTCCAGACGATGATTGGAAGATGCAGGATGACTACAGTTGGGTAATCGGCGAGTTTGTATGGACCGGTTACGATTATCTGGGCGAGCCTACTCCTTACGATACTTACTGGCCATCTCGCAGCAGCTACTTTGGCATCTGCGACCTCGCTGGTCTTCCAAAGGATAGATATTATATGTATCGTGCCCGCTGGAATGAAACTCAGCATACCACCCATCTTCTTCCTCATTGGAATTGGGCAGGTCGTGAGGGACAGGTAACTCCGGTTTATTGCTATACTGATGGCGTGGAAGGTGAACTTTTCGTGAATGGAAAGAGTCAGGGTAGGGTTCGTAAGGATAAGTCAAGTCGATTGGACCGCTATCGTCTCCGTTGGAATAATGTGAAGTACGAACCTGGTGAGATTCGGGTAGTTACTTACAATCAGTATGGTGAGAAAGTGGGTGAGGATGTCAAGCGAACAGCTGGTGAGCCTACCCAGATGAAGTTCAGTGTGGAAACTCCAGACCATGAGCCTATCGCTTGTATGGTAGAGGGCTGCACAGATGAGCACAATGTGCTTCTGAATGCTGATGGTAATGACCTCGCCTTTATCACCGTGAGTCTCCTGGACAAGGATGGTAACGAGTGTCCGCTTGCCGATGACGAACTGACTTTCGAGGTAACAGGCGCCGGTACTTTCAAGGCTGCATGTAATGGCGATGCAACTTCGCTTGAGCCTTTTACACAGCCACAGATGAAACTTTTCAGTGGTAAACTGGTAGTTGTTGTACAAAGTAAGAAACAGAAGGGTGATATCACGCTCAAGGTGAAAGATACCCAGAGAAATATTGAAAAGACGATAGTCTTGAAATGTATTTAATTCTTTTTAATGCCAATATGTTTGCGAGTATGCTTAATAATGTGTATTTTTGCACTTATGAAGTTGACTCTTAAGCATATTGGCATGTTTTTTATCATGCTTTTTTTGAGTTGTGCTCTTAATGCACAACGTTTTGTTAATGTGTCTCTGGATGGGGCACAGACGGTTTGTTCTATCCAGCAAGACGGTCAGGGCATGATGTGGCTTGGTACAGAGAACGGACTTTACAGCTATGACGGTTATCATAGTTATAAGCAATTTGCAGAACATACTTTTTCTAATACCCGCGTTTATGCAATGGCTGTAGATAGAGAACAGTTATTTCTCGCTACAGGCAAGGGTATGATGTGCTTCAATCTGCAATCTAATTCTTATGTACAGCCGTCTGCTGATGCAATAAAGGATAATGGAAAGAAAAGCACTTGTGAGCAGAGAGCGATTCTCCTGAAATACAGACAGATAGATTTTGGCAGCGAGGTGTATGCTTTGCTGGATACACCTAAGGGATTACTCGTGGGAACTCTCTCTGGCTTGTATTTAGTAAAAAAGCAGACTTTAAACGGAAAGATTTCTTGGGCGAAGTTGAACAAGCAACGTATTCTTCTTCCCGACAGTCAGCAACCTCTTGTCAATGCTTTGTCTTATGATGCCAAGCGCCGTTGCTACTGGATAGGTACAGAAGGTGCCCTGTATTGTGCAGACTTACAACTGAAGAATTTTACCAGGATTTCGCAGTTGAATGGAAATTCCGTCAAGTGTTTGGCAGAAGAATCCAATGGCAATCTGTATATCGGAACAGATAATGGACTCTATCGCCTGTCTTTGGACAATTCCATCCTGCATTTCGAGCACGACTCCCGTGATGCTTCTTCCATTCCTAATAATATCGTCTGGTCTTGTTTTGTGGATAAGTGGCAGAATGTGTGGATAGGAACGGATAATGGTCTGTCCCGTCTTTCCACGCATACTTATTTCCAATATACCTCGCTTGATAAGATAACTCTTTCGGGGGAAGGTAACTGTCTGCATGAGATTTGTCAGACCAGAGATGGAGAATGGTGGTTGGGTGGAACCAATGGCTTGATTCGTTTTGGAATGAATGCCAGTCAAAATGCATCGGATGGCAATGTTGCCTGGTATAAGCAGAATAGTTCGGCTTATCCCCTGAGTCATAATCGTGTTCGCAAAATCTATGAAGATTGCGAGGGGGATGTCTGGGTTTGTACAGATCATGGAGTCAACTTCTACAATCGCCAGACCAAACAGATGCATAATTTTATCGTTTGCGACAAGACTGGCAAGTATTCTACAGCCTGGGCATACGATGTGCTGGAAGATAAACAGGGCAGAATGTGGATGGCTTCCTATATGGGCGGCATCTTTGTCATCAGCAAGCAGAGACTTCTGGCTTTGATGGCCCATTCTTCAGCTTCTACTACCATCGTGGCTGATTATCATTTCTCCGACCAAGGTAAGAATGCACTTTCTGGTTTGCATGTAGGACAGATGGTGATGGATGCACAAGGTATGGTTTGGGCTTCCAGTTATAATAACTTGGACCGTATCAATCCGCAAACGATGAAGGTGGTTCCTGTTGAGCACAAGGATGATATCAACTATTTGATGGCTGATTCTAAGGGAAATGTCTGGGCAGGTGGAAACACAGAGGTGAAATGCTTTGTGATAAATCCTTCTGCCAACCGCTCGCAGATGGAGACGAAGACATGGAAGATAGGCGGAAAAGTGATTACCATGTGTGATGTGGATGGCAAGACCTGGGTGGTGAGCGGCAAGGAATGCTGTGTCATCGATTTGGATGGCAAGAGTTCCCGTTTCAAGATCCCTTCTCCTATTGCTCCTTTAGCCATTTTTTATTCTAAGGTTCAGCACATGATCATGATGGGTGGCAACGATGGCTATATCTGTCTGCGTGCCGATATGCCGATGGAGAAAGGGTTGCAGACCAAACTGATGTTGGCAGGTATTGTGGTCAATGGAAATCAATGGCAAGATGCAGCTCCTCGCAATATGAAGGAGTTGGAACTTGCAAGTGATGAGAATAGTTTCACCCTTCAGCTGACAGATCTTCCGTTCTCCGACCATCCTTCTGCTGTCTATGCTTATCGGTTGGAAGGTAGTGATCACGACTGGCATTATCTGAATAAGAAAAGACTGGATATCAGCTATAATGGTTTGCCATATGGTAATTATCATCTGAAGGTGCATGCCGTGGATGGTGAGGGTAATATAGGAGCCGAAGTGTATTCTCTTGATATCACGATATTGCCACCATGGTATCTTTCCATCTGGGCAAAGTTAGTTTATCTTTTGTTGGCTATTGCATTGGCTTGGGGAATCATGAAGTTCTATCTGGTGCGTGAGCGCCTGGCGGAGGAGCGCAGACAGAAGGCTGAAATCCTGGAGCAGGTAGAAGCCCGTATCAGTTTCTTCAATCGTCTGTCTGAGGATTTGAAGGCTGCGGTGACTCATCGCTCATTTGATGAGATTCTAGAACTTACCAACCATTATTTAGGTGTGAAGATAGAGAAAAAAGAGGCAGAAGAACCTACTTTAAATGCTGCAGACCAACGCCTCTTGAAGGAGATTACCGAGACGATAGAGATCCACATGATAGACTCAGACTTCAATGTGACCACCTTGCAGGAGATATTGGGTATTGGAGGCAAGCAGCTGTACCGTAAGTTGAAGGCAATGACAGGAAAGACTCCTGTAGAGTATATCCGTGAACTCCGAATGAACAAGGCAGCTGTGATGTTGAAAGAAGGTAAGTTCAGCGTTTCTGAAGTGATGTACACGGTGGGCTTCTCCAACAACAGTTATTTCTCTAAGTGCTTCTCTAAGGCTTTTGGTATGACGCCGACGGAGTATATGAAGAGTTAAGAATTAAGTGAAGAGTGAAGAACGAAGAGTGAAGAGTGAAGAACGAAGAGTGAAGAATTCAATAGTAATTAGGGTATGAAGACGATACAACCGATATTGACCATTACGGGTTCTGATAGTACGGGTGGTTCTGGTGTCCAGGCGGACATCAGGACAATCTCAGAATTGGGAGGCTATGCTGTTTCTGCCATCACCTCCATTACCGTGCAGAATACCTTGGGTATTCAGGCATTCTTTGATATTCCTGCCGAGATTGTTTCGGGACAGATAGAGGCTATCATGAACGATATTCAACCGAGCATTGTGAAGGTGGGTATGATTCGTAGGGTGGAGACGCTTGAGGTCGTGATCGATGCCCTGACGAAATATCGCCCGGATTATATCATCTATGCCCCTGCCATCTGGTCAAGTAATGGTGATGCGCTGATGACGGAGGATGTGGTAAGCCAGATCAAGTATCGCTTGCTGCCGCTCTGTTCCGTGGTGGTTGCCCGAAAGAAAGAAAATGATATTATTCTGCAAGACACCAAGTTGCTGCGCATGGCTGAGGGGCATGGAATGCAGGTGTTCCTGCTTGATAATGCCAATTCTCATGGCCTTACCAACCGTTTTTCTTCTGCCCTTGCCGTGTATCTGAACCAGGGAAATAAGATGGAGGAGGCTTTGGGGATGGCACAGGATTTTATCAATGTTGAGTTGACACGTGAGAGTAATCTGCAGGGTCGTAGTTCGGAACTCTATAATCAGTTTATCTCTCAGGTCAATAATTTCTGTCGCACTTATAGTGATGTGCATTTCTATGCAGACCAGTTGAATGTAAGCAGCCGTTATCTGGCTCAGGTTACCCGCCGTATCTCTGGTAAGACACCGAAGGCAATCATTGACGAGTATATCGTAAAGGAAATAGAACGTGAACTCTCTACCACTACCCATACAGTACAGGAAATAGCCAATACCTTCGGCTTCTCATCCCAGGCTCATCTCACCAAGTTCTTCAAGAAGATGAAAGGGGTAACGCCTTCTGCTTTCAGGCAAAAAGGCTGAAAATAGGTGAATTTCGTAACTACTCAGTCATCTTTATGCTTGATAAATAGCCCTTTAGTAAAATCTATGG
>USJD01000112.1 GCA_900554835.1 uncultured Prevotella sp.
TTTTTAACAAAAAGTTCGGTAGGAAAAATGTGATTTTTCTTGTAAGTTCGGTAGGAAAAATGTAAATTTGCAGTCGAAATCACTTAATATCAGAAACTTATGTATAGAAATATCATAAACCAATTAAAAGAGTGGAAAAACAAGGAGCATCGTAAACCTCTTGTACTAGCAGGCGCACGTCAAGTAGGCAAGACTTTCATGCTAACAGAATTTGGCAAACAAGAGTTTGAGAATGTCGCTTACATCAACTGCGATGACAACAACATGGCAAAAGACTTGTTCTTGCAAGATTATGATATGCAACGCATCATCCTCGCCATAGGCGCCATCACTCAGCAAACCATCACTCCTGGCAAGACTCTCATCATCCTTGATGAGATACAGGAACTGAGAAGAGGCTTGGCTGCCCTCAAGTATTTCTGCGAGAAAGCACCTGAATACCATGTAGCCGTGGCAGGTTCTCTCTTAGGAATAGCCATGCACCAAGGCGAGTCCTTCCCTGTCGGTAAAGTAGATATACTCAATATCTATCCAATGACATTCGATGAGTTTCTGCTCGCCAAAGGAAAACAGCAGATGGCTGACATCTTAAAGAGCAAAGACTGGGACACCATCAAATTGCTACGCTCGGAATATATCAAATTATTACGCGAATACTACTTTGTTGGGGGAATGCCAGAAGCCGTCAAGACTTTCGTAGAGACCAACGATGCCATTGAAGTAAGAAATACACAAAAGAACATTCTTTATACCTACCAAAAGGATATTTCCAAGCATGTTCCAACAAGAGAGGCCAATCGTATCAATATGGTGTGGCAATCTATGCCATCGCAACTTGTAAAAGAAAACAAGAAGTTTATCTATGGTGTAGCTAAGCCTGGAGCCAGAGCCAAAGATTTTGAAACTGCCATACAATGGTTACTGGATGCAGGATTGGTATATAAGGCAGAAAGAGTGAACGAACCAAAGATGCCTTTGAAATTCTATGTAGATATCAGTAGCTTCAAGCTATTTCTACTCGACTGCGGACTACTAGGTGCGATGAGTGAAACCCCAGCCGACAAACTCTTAGTTGCAGAGAATGGCATGGAAGAATCAAAAGGAGCTTTCACAGAAAACTTCGTTATGAGCCAGCTAGTTGCGACCAGAGATACATCGGTTTTCTATTATAGCAACGATGCCAAGTTAGAAATTGACTTTCTGATTCAGCACGATTGCGACATAGTACCCATAGAAGCTAAAGCTGAAGAGAACCTGCGTTCCAAGTCGTTATCTACTTTCGTACAACAGCACCCTAAACTCCATGGCATCCGATTCTCCATGTCTGACTATAGGGAGCAAAGCTGGATGACCAACGTACCATTGTATGCAGCCTCCATATACTTTTAACACCACGATTCAAACTTGAAGACGAATTTGAGGGATGTTCAGAGGCAAGGGGATTGAAGGACCATCGCATCGCGTCCGTTCTTCATGTCGGGCGAAAGATGCCCGAAGAAATTTACTTACAGGTGGCAGTATGGCATACACTCGTCCTGATGGAGTCAAGGTTATTCCATTGGCTTGCTTAAAAGACTAATAGTGTTTACCTTTTACAATAATATGAAAAAGGAGAGGCGAGCTTCACAGCCTGTCTTTCTAGAGATTTATAGAAAATGTTACTCGCTTTATCTGTAACAAAAAGTTAAAAACACGTTTTTATTCTTCTGCTATCTTCCATTCACCTATGGTTCTTTTTTGGCTGTCATAGTTGATTCCTACTTTTACCATTCGTTTGCCATCAGCAGAATAAGGGATGAGATATCCTTTGTCATCTATCTGCTGCAAAGCTTCTTCTGCCGTCTTGTCATATTTCAACTCTATCACATAGATGGTGTCCGGCATGTGAAGAACGGCATCAGCCCTACCAATGGCACTATCCTCCTCCACCAAGATATAAGCCCCCATCAAATTAAAGATGAGATAGAAGACCGTTTGGAAATCCTTTTCGTTCTTGTTGGCAAGGCGATTGGAGATACTGGCGAGATAAGCCTGCATCTTCTGCAAAGCTCCATCCATGTTGTTATCGTATAATTGCTCCAAGAAATCGAAGATGAAACTATTGTTGTTCAACGATATTGGTGACAAGTAGTTAGGAGCCAAAGACCTAAGCATGCCTACTCGTACCTCCTTGTTAGGATAATCCAACTGGTAGCTCTGCAAGATAGGGTTGTACTTTTTGATGGTGAGATAACCACTCTGGTAAAGCAGAGGCAGAGCGGAAGTCATTTGCTCTGGAGACACATCAAAGTCATCCACTCCACAAGATTTCTGCTCAATATCCATTACACCCACATGATGTTTCTTTAGGGTATTGATAAGATAGGTTGGAGTGCCTGAGCTAAACCAATAAGCCGCTATCTTTTTGTTTCTCAAAGCCTTTACCAAGCTAAAAGGATTAAAAATATCCTCAGAGTTCTCACTGAAATGGTAGCCATCATAATATGACTTCAATTCCGCAACAGTCTCCTCAAACGTCTTCCCCAATGCCTTGGCAAGCAATTCCACATCAGGTTTCATCGTTGTCAAGAGTTCTGTCTTGCTGATACCGCAGATAGCAGAATATTGGTCGAACATACTGATGTTGTCTAAGTTGTTTATCTCGCTAAAGATGCTCAACTGGGAGAATTTCGTGATACCCGTAATGAAAGTAAACTCCAACCAAGGGTCGAGATATTTCAATGGGCTATAAAACTTCCTCATGACCAAGCGCAATGGTTTCAAGCTCTCTTTTTCATGCACCACGTCCAACAGCGGTGCATCATATTCATCTATCAAAACGACTACCTTTTGTCCAGTCTGCTTATAGGCACGCTTCACCAAAGACTGCAGGCGTTGGCTAGGAGACTTTGCTAGTTCGTCACGCCCATAGACTTGTTCGTATTCTGCAAGCATATAGCCTAGTACATCCTCTAGTTCTTCTGGTGTTGGATTGTTCTTGGCTGTACTCATGTCAAAGTGAAGAACAGGATGTTTCACCCATTCTTTCTCATACTCACCAAGTGCCAAGCCATCAAACAGTTCCTTCCTACCCTCGTAATATGCCTGAAGAGTTGAGACAAAAAGAGACTTTCCGAATCGCCTTGGACGACTCAGAAACACAAATTTAGAACCATTACGCAAGAAATCGACAATATACCTTGTCTTATCAACGTACACATAATTACCCTCTCGTATATCAGAGAAGGTTTGCATTCCTACTGGGTATTTTCTTATCTCTTCCATAGCCATATTTCTTTAGACGGTGCGAAGTTACGAATAAAATATTAGATACGCAAATAAAAAGACAAAAAAGAGAGGCGAGCTTCACAGCCAGCATTCTTGTCCCTGTATTCGTCAAAAGTGTGATTTATCACAAAAAAATCGAATGATATTTGGTGATTACATATAATATTCCTAACTTTGCACTCGACAAAAGTGTGATAAATCACAAAAAAATCGAATAACATGGAGATAAAACGTAATATTCACTTAAACAGAATCATTGCCCGCAAGGGTAATGGCATGATAAAGGTAATAACAGGAATGCGCCGATGTGGCAAATCATACCTTCTCTTCACCTTATTTCATAACTATCTCTTAGAACAAGGAGTAGATGGACAGCATATTATCAAGGTTGATATGGAAGACCGCCGTAATGCCGCTCTAAGAAATCCTGATGCTTTGTTGAACTATATAGATTCAAGGATGACAGACTCTCAACAATATTACATCCTCCTTGATGAAGTACAGTTGGTGGCAGAGTTTGAGGATGTACTCAATAGCTATCTCAAAATCACAAATGCAGACGTTTATGTAACAGGTAGCAATGCAAAATTCCTTTCTAAAGATGTAATTACAGAGTTCAGAGGACGAGGCGACGAAATACGTATCACGCCTTTAAGCTTTCAAGAGTTTATGTCTGCAAAAGAAGGTAATCGTGAAGATTTATTGAATGAATATCTCACCTATGGTGGACTTCCACAAGTGGTCACAATGGATGAAATTGAGCGAAAAGTAGAGTACCTCAAGAACCTTTTTACTCATACCTATATCCGTGACATCAAGGAACGATATGAAATAAAGAAAGATGACGATTTGGAAGAGCTAATCAACTTGGTCGCCTCAAATATTGGCAGCCTAACCAATCCAACAAAGTTGGAAAATTGCTTCAAATCTGTCAAACAAAGCAGTCTTTCAAAAGATACCATCAAGAACTATCTAGACTTGATGCAAGATGCTTTTATCATCGAGAAATCCATCAGATTTGACATCAAAGGCAAGAAATACATTGACACACCATCAAAATATTACTTCACAGACTTAGGGTTACGTAACGCCAGACTTAATTTTCGCCAGACAGAATTTACACATCTCTTGGAAAACGCAATATACAATGAATTGCGTCTTAGAGGCTATTCTGTTGATGTGGGACAAATACCAATTTTTACGATTGGAGAGGATGGTAAGCGGCAACGCAGTACATTAGAAGTCGATTTCGTTTGCAATCTGGGCTATAAGAGATGCTACATACAGTCTGCCTATGCCTTGCCAACAGAAGAAAAAATGAAACAAGAGTTCAACTCTCTTTTGCGCATAAAAGACAGCTTCAAGAAAATCGTCATCGTAGGAACGCCCACTCCCACCTACCAGAACGAGGAAGGTATCCTTACCATGAACATTTATGATTTCTTGATGAATCCAGACAGTTTGAACATCTAAAATCGAAAAAGAGAGGCGAGCTTCACAGCCAGCCTCTCCAGAGAGATTTATAGAAAATGCCACTCATGGCATTCCTATATCGTTGATTAAAAATATTTACTTTTTATCAATTTGGCGATTACTCACCGTAACCCGTATTCTGCTTGATGTTAGGGTTAGCGTTGATCTCTGCCTGCGGAATGGCAGCAATAGCCTTGAAGTAATCACGGTCGAAAGACTGAGCTTCCTTGCTCAATGTCTTGTGCCAACCCTTATCAGCTTCACTTGTATAACGGGTGATAGTCTCGTTATTACGCAAAGCATCAAAGTAACGCTGTCCCTCGCCAATCAACTCCTTACGACGCTCAATCAAGATACGCTCAAGTGTGATGTTATCAACAGTTGCCAAAGAAGCCTCTGTTGTGGTACGGTTCTTTACCAAATCATTCAGATACTCTACAGCCTTAGTCTTGTCATTATTTCTAAATGCACACTCTGCAGCTGTCAAGTAAACCTCAGAAAGACGGATAATTGGAACGATAGTAACATTACGAAGATTATCACCTTGACCACGCAACTTGTTCAGAAATACCTTGTTGGTACCATAAGTTGCCACCTCTTTGGGTGCAGTTGCAGGCAAGAACATATCGTTACGAACATCTTTTGGGTCTGAAGTAAGCATGTCAACAAACTTCTTAGTAGCAACCATTTCCTTGTAGCCATCACGCTGCTGGAGGTTACCGATACCATTCAAGTCATTGTTGTCTGTAGAACCTGCCACATTGAGACGGAACAAGAACTCACTTTCATTAGGAGTTGAAGCATCCCATGCTTTGAAGTATTGGTCACGAGTCCACAACGCTGCGCCAGAATTCTTGATAATATCCTCAGCAACAGACAAGGCGTTAGCATAATCACCCATATTCAAATAAACACGAGAAAGGATTGCCTTTGCTCCCCAAACGCTTACATAACCTGGTTCTGTCTCTGTAGCAAGAGCATTAGAGCTGATAGCCTCAGTCAAATCCTTCACTACTTGGGTGTAAACCTCAGCAACAGTGCTACGAGCAGGTTTTGCATTAGACTCCAGCACTTCTGTTACCAATGGTACACCAAGAGATGCACCCTGATCCTCTGTATATGGCTTTCCGTAAATTCTCACAAGATCGAAGTGGGCAAGAGCACGTAGAACTTTAGACTCTGCTGCGTACTGTTCAATTTTTGCTTTTGCTTCAACAGCATCACTTAATTTTCCACCTTCTGCAGCTGCAATAATTCTGTTTGCACGTCCAATTACAACATATGGAGACTGCCATGATACTGTACGTGTGTTGAATTCTGATGCTGTCTGATAGTTCATATCATAATAGAAACTTGCACGGTTAGAACCACCAAGATTATTATACTGATAATCATCACCTGCATGAACATCACCATAAACGAAGAATTGCTGACCATAGTAATCTACCAAGCTGCTGTTTCCTTTCAAAGCCTTGTACATACCCGTTCTCGCAGCATCCAAGTCTGAACTGCTGGTCAAGGCTGCATCTGCATCTGTACCATCAGAAGGAGCAACGTCCAACCAATCATTGACGCAAGATGACAGGCTGGCTGCCAAAATAGCGCAGCCCATTACCTTATATATTGATTTTAATACTTTCATTGTATTTCGTTCTTTTATAAATTAGAAACTAAGTTCGATACCAAATGTATAAGTTCTCAAAGCTGGCATTTCGAATGTACACAAGCCATCCGCTGGTGTCTCTGGATCAACATAAAGATCCTTAGACTTCCAGGTCAACAAGTTGTTGGCAGAGAAATATACACGAGCCTTGCTCAAGCCGAGGTTGCTGATCCACTCCTTTGGTGCAGAGAAACCTAAGGTAAGGTTCTTCAAGCGAAGATAATCGTTAGGCATCAACCAACGAGAAGACAACACACGCTTACCATAACCAGCCTGGAACTTAGGCAACTTAGCATTATCGCCTGGCTTCTGCCACATATCCTCCAACTTATAGTAAGAAGGGATTGCTCCATAGAGGGCGTATGTACCACCATTATCGTGCAACCAAGTAGCATAATCGTAAGAGTCACCGCCCAACTTATAGGTCAAAGTAAAGTTGAAGTCGATAAACTTCCACTTGATGAAGTTAGACAAACCGCCCTCAATTGTTGGCTCATGATGACCAACAATAGTCTTGTTTGCCTCAGCTACATTAGTAGTGGTCTTGCGAGCATTCTCAGTTCCATCATTAATGTAATAGCTCTCCTTACCTGTCTCAGGGTCAACACCTGCATACTCATACATATAGTAAGAATAGTAAGGCTTACCTACCTGATGAATCAAGGCACCACTGATAATCTTGTCATCATCACCTGTCAACTCTGTTACCTTGTTGGAGTTATGACCAAAGTTCAGAGAAGTAGTCCAAAGGAAGTCCTTCTTCTGAATGTTGGTAGAAGAAATGGTCACCTCAATACCTTGGTTACGCATAGAACCTACATTCTGAGCCATGGTAGCCAACAGAGAAGATTCATCATAGTAACCTGGAATCATAGAGATAGGACGGTTCATAATCAAATTGGATGTATTACGTACGTAGTAATCCAATGTTACAGAGATACGGTTGAGGAATGTCAAGTCAAGACCAAAGTTCCAAGCCTTGTTCTGCTCCCACTTCAAGTCCTTGTTGGCTACACCAATGATACCCATACCATTGCTACCATTGTAGTACTCACCATACTTATAAAGGTTCATGTAACTATACAAGCCAGATGGAAGAGTTCCGTTCACACCATAAGATACACGAATCTTACCATCGCTCAATATATCCTTGATAGAATCCATGAACTTTTCTGCACCAAAGCGCCAAGCACCAGATACAGACCAGAACGAACCCCAACGATTCTCACGTGCCATACGAGAACTACCATCACGACGATAGCTTACACCAGCATAATACAAATCGTTATAGTTGTAGTTGACACGACCCAAGAAAGAAGTCATCTTTGAGTCATACTTGTAACTCTGCATAGAGGTATCGCCAGAGTTAGCGAACTCATACAAGTTGCCAGGGTAGTCTGTACCGGAAGCGTATGAGTTGTTGTTATGCCATGCCTCTGTCTCGAAACCAAGCAAAGCATCCACATTGTGGGCACCAAAAGACTTATTGTATGTCAACTGTGTCTGAGTGTTCATGGTTGTCCACTCATTGTAAGTACGCTGCATCACACCATTTGAGCCAGAACCATTACCACAGAATTTGTCCCAAAGCACATCCTCGGTAGAGTTGATGTAGTCGTAAGCTACCTTCTCACGCAACTTCAAGTTGTCCCAAATGTTCCATTCGAGAGCCAAGGTGCTGTAAGAACGTGTCGTGTTGGTCCTATCAGACATGTGCTGGTTCTCATAAATAGGGTTATAACCATTGTTATAAGCACCATCTGTCTCTGTCAGCAAATTACCATTCTTGTCATAGATAGCATTAGAAGGGCCGAGGAACCATACTGCACTTGAGATGGCACCAGCAAAAGAAGCGCCACCATCCATGGCAGAGTTCTGATGCATAGATGAAATCATTGTGCTAGCATCCAACTTGAACTTACCAAAACGATGGGAAACGTTTACATTACCAGTCATACGTTCCAAGCCAGAACGGTCAACAATACCATTCTGATTTGCATATGACAAAGATGCATAGAACTTGGTCTTATCATTACCGCCAGTTACACTTGCCTGATAGTTCTGATTTGAACCATTTTTGAAAAGCGCATCACGCCAGTTTGCCCAACCATTCTCTGGTTTTGCTGCATAATCATCAATATTTTGATCGGCAAAAGCTGCAGCAGAGGCATCAGTAGTACCATCAATATTATCAAAAGCATAGTTTTTCAAACCTTGATAAATCAAGGCACGACGAGAATCACCATCCAACGTTGGACGATAGTTGATAGCCATGTTAGAGAATCCCCAGTCGCTACGGAAATCAACCTGGGTCTTACCTGCACTACCACTCTTGGTTGTAATGACAAGCACACCATTGGCTGCACGAGAACCATACAAAGAGGCTGCGGCAGCATCCTTGATAACAGTGATAGATTCGATATCGTTGCTGTTCAATGTAGAAAGTGCATTGGTACCAGAACCATTGTAACCACTTCCAGTACTTCCATCATTGAAACCACTCAAGTTACCAGAGTTCACAGGAGTACCATCAATCACAATCAATGGATCGTTACCTGCATTGATAGAACCCATACCACGAATACGGATATAGTTCATTGCACCTGGCTGGCCAGAGAAAGAAGAAATAGAAACTCCTGGGATATTACCAGAAAGCTTATCTTCAACAGAAAGTGAAGGAACATCACTCAACTTAGCTGTTGACATGGAAGCAGCAGCACCTGTAAATGAGGATTTCTTGAAGTTACCATAACCTGTAACAATCACCTCATCCAAGGATTTGTTATCAGAAGTCAAAACAATCTTCATATTAGAACTTGCTTTGACAGTTTGTGGATTCATACCGATGTATGAAATTTCCAACTTAGCATCAGCAGGAACATTCAAAGAGAAGTTTCCATCGATGTCGGTTACTGTACCAGTCTTAGAACCTATTATCCTGACTGATGCGCCAACTACAGGCTCACCATCATCTGAAGAGGTAACTTTACCAGTAACGGAAGTTTGAGCAAAGGCTACTCCACAACTGAGAATTGCCCCCCCATCAACATTGCGATTCTTTTCATCATAATCTCTCTCGTTTTGATAAAATTTATAAATTTACTATAATCGCCTGCAAAATTATAATTTATTTCGGATATTTGCAAATATTTTGTTATAAAAATGCAATTACTTGGCAAAAATATATGGTTTTAGTAAGGAATAGCACATTTCTGCTTACTATTTGTTACGATTTTCGCCTTATACACACCAAAGTTGTATAAGGCGAAAATGAATCTCATTCGAACAAATCATCCAGCAAAACTTCATCATTTACAATGCCTGAATGTTTGTTCTGCAATACTCCATAGGTGGTAACCAGGGTGATACGAGTGCTGCATCGGGTCATGGTTTCTGCCAAGAAAATGGACATGCGCTCTCTCAACTTCTGCTCATAACCTTTATCAATAGCATACATGCCTGAAGAAAACTTCATCTCGCAAAGGTTGATATTATGGTCGGCACGTTCTATCACCAAGTCAATCTGCGTATTCTGTTCAGGTTGCTTGCTACGCCAAGCACTTGCATCATTAAGAATTCTATCTATTCCTAAAGCCTTCTTGATTTCATCCAAATGCAGTAGGCAGAGAAGTTCAAAACTGAAACCTTGCCAACTTGACACCTGAGGCGTAGATGAGAGATGAGTCCAACGAAGACTGTCTTTCGTATCTATTCCATTCACATATTTATAATAAAATAAGGTATAAAAATCCTTGATGCGATAGATTGCATTATTCTTGGCATTACCGTAACGGGCATAAGAAAAGATGAAATCACACTGTTCCAAATCAGACAGAATCTTAGAAAGTGCAGCTCCACCCAATTTAGTTTTCTCGCTGATTTCCTTTCTGGTAAATCCCTCTTTCCGTTCGGTCAGCATCCTGATGACTGCAAGATAGTTGTCTGGCCGTTTGAACAAGGTGGAATACAATTCATTATATTCGGTTCGCAGCATGGCATGAGCATCTGCAAAGAAAAGTTCGTCAATATTGCTCAATAGGGAGAGTTTGGGATTGAGCAATGTCAGATAAAAGGGAATACCGCCCAATATCATGTAGCATTGGGCTATCTGATAACGGTTCCATCCAAAATGCTTTTCATCCAGATATTGCTCCATCTCTCTCAGTTTAAAAGGACGAAGATAAAGTTTTTGGGTAATGCGGTTGAAAAGTCCACCCTGATTATGCAGGAGTTTGTCCACCATCCATGATGTGGCTGATCCGCAAGCCACCAATACAATATCATCACGCATATTAGCCCAGCCATTCCAGAAGTTTTCCAATGCCGATACGAAATCAGATTTTGGGGTGTCCATCCAAGGCATTTCATCAAAAAAAATAACTTTTTTGTCTGGAATGTCGTAAGTTTCTAATAATCTTTGCAAAGCATCAAACGCTTCTGTCCAATTCTTCAGTTGTGGAACAAAAGTTGAATGGGAATAGCGCATCAGTTCTTTGGCAAACTCGGTCAATTGCTGTTCACGTCCCATTTCATGTTTTCCCACAAACGAGAAAGCATAGTTGTCCCTGAAGAAACGTCGTACCAAAAACGTTTTTCCTATACGCCTACGACCATAGACGACAACAAATTCAGAGCGTTCAGACTCCATACAAGCCTGAAGTTTAGCCTGTTCAAGCTTTCTTCCTATCAGTTTATCCATAAGCTAAGAATCTAATAACTTGCCAAAATTACAAAAAATAATCGATTTTGGCAAGTTATCCAATCCAATAACTTGCCAAAATTGAGTTTTTTTAAAGGTTTTGGCAAGTTATCGAAGAAAAAGAAAACGTTTACATCACTTTTTATCGAAAAAGCTTGCTTATATTGCACATTTTTCGTAATTTTGCGCACGATTTCAACGGCAAGGTAAGACAGACGGTCTTATACCTTATTATATATAAGAAGGAAAGCCGTTATTATTAAACAAAAGTATTAAGATAACAATGACTCACAATTTGTTAAAAGGCAAGCGTGGCATCATCTTCGGTGCACTCAATGAGGAATC
>USJD01000113.1 GCA_900554835.1 uncultured Prevotella sp.
AACTCCTGCCTGTCCGCCATCTCTGCGAAGCGGCTGCACATTCCTCTGTTTCACATGGAGGCTGGAAACCGCTGCAAGGACGAGTGCTTGCCCGAGGAGACCAACCGTCGCATCGTGGATGTAATCTCTGACGTGAATATGTGCTATTCCGAGTTTGCCCGGAAGTATCTGGCGGATACCGGCCTGCCCAAGGAACGTACCTACCAGACCGGTTCTCCCATGGCGGAAGTGCTACACATGAATCTGGAAAAGATTCAGAAAAGCGACGTGCTGGAGCGTCTGGGGCTGGAAAAGGACAAGTATATTCTGCTGTCCGCCCACCGTGAGGAGAACATCGACTCTGAAAAGAACTTCCTGAGCCTGTTCACCGCCATCAACGCTCTGGCAGAGAAGTACGATATGCCCATTCTGTACTCCTGCCATCCCCGCAGCAAGCATCGTCTGGAAAAGAGTGGCTTCCAGCTGGACCCTCGTGTCCGTGTCAACGAGCCGCTGGGCTTCAACGACTACAATAAGCTGCAAATGAATGCTCTGGCAATTGTCTCCGACTCCGGCACCCTGCCCGAGGAGAGCAGCTTCTATCTGTCCATTGGGCATCCCATCGCCGCCGTGTGCATCCGTACCAGCACGGAACGCCCCGAGGCATTGGAAGCTGGTGACTTCATTCTGGCTGGCATTACCACCCGAGAGCTTCTCAACGCTACCGATATGGCTATCGAAATGAAGCAGAAGGGTGTTCTGGGCAAGCCCTGCCCCGATTATGTGGACGAAACCGTGTCTATGAAGGTGGTTCGCATCATTCAGGGCTATGTAAACGTGGTCAATAAGATGGTGTGGCGGAAGGGCTGAACGCTTAGTTAGCAGGTGGGTTCAGAAGATGATAAAATCAAAGTACATAGCAAAAATACTAGCCAAATTGAGAATACCGTCATTTGATAAATGTGAGCTAGATAAGACCTGCAATGTGAATTATGAGAGCGCATTGTCAAAGGTTAAAATGGGCAGATATTCATATGTTGGTGCA
The DNA here is from genome assembly GCA_900554835.1 of uncultured Prevotella sp. Lineage (GTDB taxonomy): Bacteria > Bacteroidota > Bacteroidia > Bacteroidales > Bacteroidaceae > Prevotella. The sequence continues at coordinate 1,025 of USJD01000113.1, forward strand.
AGGACGACAATAACAGATGCACAAATTGGTCAGTTTTGCTCGATAGGAAATAGATGTAGTATTGGCGGTGGAATGCATCCACTCGATACTGTTTCTACTTCTCCGGTATTTCTAAACGGTAGAAATTTTTTGCACCATAATTTTTCAAATATTCAGTATACGCCATCAAAGCCTGTATGTATAGGTAACGATGTCTGGATTGGAGATGGTGTTTACATCAAAGCTGGAACTACGATTGGAACAGGAGCGGTTATAGGTGCACATGCTGTTGTAACCAAGGACGTTCAGCCTTATTCAATTGTAGCAGGTGTTCCGGCGCAAGAGGTAAGAAAGCGATTTGATAAGGAAACCATTGACAGGCTTTTGGAATTAGAGTGGTGGAATTGGTCGGAGGATAAATTAAAAGAGATGGGACAGTACTTTTTATCCCCCGAAGAACTTTTTTGTAAAATAGAAGGAGGTTCCATCAGTTTATGAAGATTGTGCATCTCTGTCTAGCATCTTTTTTTCCGGACAACTACTCATATCAGGAAAACTTACTTCCTAAATTTCATAAAGAACTAGGATATGACGTTGAGGTAATTGCGTCTACGCAGAGTTTTGATGAACATGGAAAAGTGTGTTATTTAAGTAACGTTGGTACATATAGAAACGAGTATGATATTAAGGTAACAAGGCTGCCATATAAAACAGATAACAAGATTTGGAAGAAGTTGAAACGATATCAGGGATGCTATGAGGCAATAAGAAGAGCTAAACCTGACATTCTTTTTATCCACGGTGGTCAGTTCCTTGATATCGATCAGGTTGTGAGATACGCAAAAGAGAATCCGAAGGTCGTGATTTATGTGGACAACCATGCGGATTTTTCAAACAGCGCAACCAATTGGATATCCAAGAATGTGCTTCATAAAATAATATGGAGAATGTGTGAGAATAAAATCGAACCGTATACAAAAAAATTCTATGGTGTGCTTCCGGTTCGGGTTAAATTCCTAAAGGAAATGTATAAACTGCCTGAAAACAAGTGTGAGCTTCTAGTGATGGGAGCGGATGACGAAAAAGTTGAATCTGCAGCGAGACAGGAAGTCAGAAAAAACATACGCATGAAATATGGTATTGCAGATGACGATTTTCTGGTTATGACTGGAGGAAAAATTGATAAGTGGAAAACCCAAACGCTTCTTCTAATGAACGCAGTACAAAATATTGACCGAAAGAATCTAAAACTTGTAGTTTTCGGCTCTGTCACGCAAGAACTAGAAGAAAAAGTTAAGAAACTTGCGGATGGGCAAAAGGTACAATACATTGGTTGGGTGCAGGCAAAAGACAGTTATGATTATTTTGCAGCCGCTGATTTGGTGGTTTTCCCGGGACGTCATTCAGTTTTTTGGGAGCAAGTGACGGGACAGGGAATTCCCATGCTAGTAAAAGACTGGCCTGGAACGCATCATGTTGACCTTGGTGGAAATGTAGCTTTTCTGAAGAATGATTGCGTAGAAGAAATACAGGAAAAAATCGAGGAACTTCTGGACAATCCAGATGAATATAAAAAGATGAAGAAAGTTGCAATGGAAAAGGGGATGAAGGTCTTTTCGTATAGGAATATTGCTGAAAGAGCATTGTCCTAAAAAGAGGTCATTATGAGAAATGCTAATTATGACGTAAAATTGCTACAGCTGTGTATCTTGACATCGATTTTCTCCCAAATAGAGTCTATATCTAGCTTAATGAGACCGATAATGTACATAGCCTGGATAGTGACAGCAGTTTTCTTCATAGCGAGAAATCGCGGTAGAATAGTTATCCATAAGTGTACAAAGGTTTTTTTGGGCTGCTACTCACTCTTGGCGGTTGGATGTATAGTAATGGCACTATTTGGATCGAGGCATCTCGAAGGAAATTACATCCATATTATGTACATTCCATTAATTGTGTCAGTTATTGGGGAGAATTTTGCACCCGTTGCTCAAGACTCTGATTATGAGAAAATACTAAAAACATATTTGTATGGTGCTATGGTATATGCACTTTGGGTCAACATAACATATTTCTCATCGTACAATGACTGGCTTAAACAGAATATGTATACATTTCTGCAAAAGAACTCCGCTGCTCAGATATGGGCAACAGGTATATTAATAGCCCTATTTCTTTTGAAATATCGCACAAAGTGGCAAAAGGTACTTGGATACGCTTGTGCCGGTTATTTGCTTCTATTGTGCGGCATAAGTCAGTGCCGAACGGCTGTACTGGCATTGGCAGTCGCGTTGGTTTGTTATATTCTCTTGAAATCAAAACATAAAGTTCGTTGGAGTTTCTTTACCCTAATCATTGTTCTCTTTTTGTGGAATAACTCAGTGACAAGAAGATTCATTGATCAAGCGTTACTTCTTACGAAATATGCTGGAGCAGATGTCAATACTTTTTCAAGTGGCAGATTAGACGGATGGGATCGAGCACTTGCAGCATTTGCTAAAAGTCCTTTTTTTGGATGCGGACGTTATTATGTTGACTGCTCGTATATCTCGGTACTAGCGGAAATTGGAATCCTCGGATTTGTTCTTGTAGAGTCGGTGTGGATTACTAGAGCGGTATCTAATTTTAAAGCTGGGTCTGGTTTGAACTCGGATGCATTCCTTATGTGCCTCACCATGTTCTATTTTATAGAATCAGTTCTGGAAGGTTACCCCCCCTTTGGACCGGGTGTAAGCTCTTTTATGTTCTGGTTTCTCAGTGTAACATTTGTTGACAATAAAACCGAGAAGATACCGCAGGACGTTGGAGAAATAAGCAATGAGTAGCTTGAAAAAAAATATTGGACTTCAAATGTCCTACAGAGTCTTGACAATAATTACACCGTTGATAACGTCTCCCATCATTTCGAGAGCACTTGGAGCGGAAAAAATAGGCGTTTATTCAGCAACACAAGCATATGCAAACTATTTTATGCTGTTTGCAATGCTCGGTATTGAGTATTATGGTCAAAGAAGTATTGCGAGTACTCAAACAAGAAACGAACGGTCGGTGATGTTTTGGGAAATATACGCTGTACAATGTGGCGCATCGATAGCTTCTATAGTGATTTACTACCTGAGTGCCTATTTTTGGTCGTCTACAAGAGTTACAATCTTGATGATTCAAGGCCTATGGGTGATATCATGCCTGTTTGACATTAACTGGTTGTTTTTTGGAGTTGAGGACTTTAAGACGACTGTTACAAGGAACTTCATAGTAAAAGTTGCTACAGTTTGCTGTATTATTCTTTTTATTCGCAAACCATCGGATTTATGCCTTTATGCACTGATAATGGCGGGGAGCACAGCAATAAGTCAACTACTACTATGGACGAAAACAGTAAAATATGTGGACTTCCAGAAGGTGCAACTTGCGCAAATAAAAAAACACTTTTGGCCTATTATTCGACTGTTTGTTCCGATGATAGCGTTAAGCATATATCATTTTATGGATAAAACAATGCTTGATCTGCTAAGTACAGAAGCGGAAGTTGGTTACTATTATGCAGCAGATAAAATTATATATATCCCCCTTGGTTTGATAACAGCGATAGGAACTGTTATGCTACCACGCATATCGAGCATAGTAGGTGAATCGAAGGAAAAAACCGAAAAGTTATTAAGTAAGTCTACTGAATTAAGTATTTGCATGTCGTGTGCAGTAGGTTTTGGTATAGCAGCAATAGCTCGTGTGTTTGTTCCACTTTTTTTTGGCGAAGGGTATGAGAAATGTGTAAATCTTCTTGTGCTGTTTGTACCAGTTCTGTTTGTGAAGTCACTGAGTAATGTGGTTGATCAGCAGTATTTAATTCCTGCGAAGTGCGATAATCAATACACATTGGCAGTTACCGGGGGCGCTATAGTTAATTTAATCTGCAATGGTTTGCTTATTCCACAATTGGGGTCTGTAGGAGCAACGTTGGGAACGCTGATGGCAGAATTATCGGTGCTTATTGTTTCAGCGCATTGTGCGAAAAAGGAAATTCGTTTCTTTCGGATGTTCTCAAGATATAGCCATTACTTGCTTTTTGGACTGATTATGTTTATTGCTGTTCGACTCTTTGATTCATACACTCATATTGAACGATCGTTCATTCGGCTTATTCTTATGATAATGATAGGAGGGGGTGTTTACTCTCTACTCTGTCTGACTGTGTGGTTGAAAGTTAAGGAGAAATCAGTTTTTGGGAGCATCCTTATTTCGTTAAGCAAGAAAGGTGCGATAAGAAAATGAGCAAGATGAAAAGGGCTATTGAAAAGTTTCAGATAGATATTAAAATGAAACGGTTAGATCTTCATTTTAAGAGAGAATTGGAAAACGTTAGGGAAAAGTCACCCATTGAAGTGAAATCCCTGGATTCTAGCCAGTTGAAGCAAATTAATGATTTTTATAATGGATTTGGATTTCATGGTGTTGACACGCGATGGCATGAGTATCTTTATGCAGTGACTGGGAGACATTCCGTAAATTATATTCCGGAAAATTTTTATCACTGTACTATTGAGCCCTTGTATACGAGAGGCTCGGTTGACCTTGAGGATAAGTCTATAATGAGTCGAATGCTTCCGGGTATTCGTATGGTTCCTAATGTTTTGATAAATACAAATGGTGTCTTTTTTGATGAGCACGATGATGTGCTCTCTACAGATGAGGCTGTAAGGTATCTGAATAATCTTGGTTGCGATTTAATTATCAAGCCCTCGAGAGAAACGGGGGGGGGTATGGGCGTTCGATTAGTTAATGCCGGCGGTTTCAATACAGCTATTTTGGATGTCTATAAAAAGGACTATATTATTCAGAAATGCATCGCACAACATCCACAGTATAAGGAGTTTAACCCGAGTTCCGTGAATACCGAAAAAGTAATTAGTATGTTCTTTAATGGTGAAGTGCATATTCTTACTTCTATATTGAGGGTCGGTGCTCCAGGTTCTCACACTGATACAGCGTCAACAGGAAAAGGATACACGGTTGGAATCGGGTTAAACGGGCAACTTAATAAGGAAGGGTACAATATTTATGGAGAACGAAGAACGTCCACGTCGAGCGGTCGAATGTTCGAGGATGTCGTTCTTTGCGGACATGACGAGATTTGCAGTCAAATAAAGAAAGCACATAAGATGCTGTCGCGCTTTGGCATAATTTCGTGGGACTTTGCAGTTGATGAAAACGGCGAACCGATTTTGATTGAATATAATTTGAATTACCCTGATGTGATGATTTACCAGATGAATAATGGTCCTTTGTTTGGTGATTTAACACAAACAGTTTTGGAAGATGTCAGGGAAAAGCTAAAAAAGGAGAGATGATATGAAATCCCTAAAACGGGCTATGCAGGGAGCCTTCAGAAGTACGCTGACGTTGATTTCGCCAAAATTAAACACAGCGGTAACATACCGTGTGAAGTTTGGAAGAAAGTTGGATTTGACTAGGCCTACAACATTTAATGAAAAGGTTCTTTGGCTGAAATTCAATACCTACTGGAATAATGAAACAGTAAAGCAGTGTGCAGATAAACTAAGGGTCAGAGATTATCTTGAGCAACACGGCTATGGGTACTTGCTGAATGAATTGATAGCGTCATACGAGGATGTTGATTCCATTGATTTTTCTACCCTTCCGGATCAGTTTGCAATTAAGTTAAATGTCGGTTGTGCTTGCAATATAATTGTACAGGATAAGTCAAAACTCGATATTGAAGCCACTAAAAATACTATGAGAAAGTGGCTTAAGAATAATTACTGGCTAGGATGGTCCGAAATGCAATACAAGGATGTTAAACCTTGTATTCTGATTGAGAAATATCTAGGTGGAGATGATGGCAGCCTGCCGGTAGATTACAAATTCTACTGTATGAACGGCAAAGCGACTTCTGTTATGGTTTGCGAAGAACGAGATGGAATACATCATCCGAAGTTCTTTTTTATGGACAGAAAATGGAATAAGCTTCCTTATACAGAGGAGGTATTCAAGTATCCGGATTTCGAGATTGAAAAGCCTGAAAGTATGGACGAGGCGTTTGAAATCGCCGAGCTGCTGGCAAAAGAATTTCCGTTTGTTCGGGTGGATTTGTATATTGTAAGGAACAAAATCTACTTTGGTGAATTGACGTTCACGCCGGCAGCAGGAATGGATACGGATTTCAAATTCAGAGCTCCGGGAGCAATTAAAGATACGGACACTATTCTTGGAGAGTTGCTGAAGTTACCCAAGTGATTTTAGGAGAAAGACTATGAAAATTGCAGTTGCAGGTACTGGCTATGTCGGTTTGTCTATCGCTACGTTGCTGTCACAGCATCACGAGGTCATGGCAGTGGACATTATTCCGGAAAAAGTTGACCTCATTAATCACAAGAAGTCCCCGATTCAGGACGAGTACATTGAAAAGTATCTGGCAGAAAAGGACTTAAATCTGACTGCTACTCTCGATGCAGAAGCAGCGTACAAGGATGCGGATTTTGTTGTTATCGCAGCGCCTACCAACTATGACAGCAAGAAGAATTTCTTCGATACATCAGCGGTTGAGGCTGTGATTAAGCTGGTTATCCAGTACAATCCCGATGCTATTATGGTCATCAAGTCTACCATTCCCGTTGGCTTTACTGCCAGCGTTCGGGAAAAGTATCACTGTGATAACATTATCTTCAGCCCGGAGTTCCTGCGGGAATCGAAGGCCCTGTATGACAATCTGTACCCGAGCCGTATCATTGTGGGCACTGACGTGGATAATGCACGCCTGGTGAAGGCCGCTAACGCCTTCGCCGACCTGCTCAAGGAAGGTGCTATCAAAGAGAACATCGACACCTTGATTATGGGCTTTACCGAGGCAGAAGCGGTCAAGTTGTTTGCCAATACCTACTTGGCTCTGCGTGTCAGCTATTTCAACGAGCTTGACACCTATGCGGAGATGAAGGGGCTGAACACCCGGCAGATTATCGAGGGCGTTTGTCTGGATCCTCGTATTGGCAGCCACTACAATAACCCCAGCTTCGGCTATGGTGGTTACTGCCTGCCCAAGGATACTAAGCAGCTCTTGGCCAACTACGCCGATGTGCCGGAAAACCTCATCGAAGCAATTGTGGAATCCAATCGTACCCGCAAGGATTTCATTGCTGACCGTGTGCTTCAAATGTCTGGGTATTATGGATATGGCGAGGACAACGAGTATGACAAAGCACAGGAGAAGTCGTGTGTCATTGGCGTATACCGCTTGACCATGAAATCTAACTCTGACAACTTCCGCCAGAGTTCCATTCAGGGCGTCATGAAGCGTATCAAGGCTAAGGGAGCAACGGTCATCATCTATGAGCCGACGCTGGAGAATGGCTCTACTTTCTTCGGCAGTGAGGTCGTGAATGACCTTGAAGAGTTCAAGAAGCGCAGTCAAGCCATCATCGCAAACCGCTATGATAGCTGCTTGGATGATGTGCAGGACAAGGTCTATACTCGTGACTTGTTCCGCAGAGACTAATACTTATCGCAGCCATGTGTTCAACCACATGGCTGTGCTGCTCAAGTATGCTACCTCTCCGTGGTGAGCAGCAGGCAACGGATAATTATCCGGCTAAAGGCACATTTCTATTCGTTAATTCACTCTTTGAATGAGGGAAAAACTATAATGGGAAAGTATTTTGGAACCGATGGCTTCCGTGGCGAAGCTGGGATCACGTTGACCGCTGACCACGCATATAAGGTGGGCCGCTTCCTCGGCTGGTATTACAACATGATCCGGGAGCGGAACGGCAACAACGAACCTGCCCGCATCGTCATTGGCAAGGATACCCGCCGCAGCTCTTATATGTTCGAATATAGTTTGGTCGCTGGCCTGACCGCCTCCGGCGCAGATGCCTACCTGCTGCACGTCACTACCACTCCTTCCGTGGCCTACATTGCCCGTGTGGATGACTTTGATTGTGGTATCATGATCTCGGCCAGCCATAATCCTTACTACGATAACGGCATCAAGCTGATTGACTGCTACGGCGAAAAGATGCCGGAGGAAATCTTGCTGTTAGTCGAGGATTACATCGACGGCAAGCTCCATGTGTTCGATAAGGACTGGCCGGAGCTGCCTTTCGCTCACCGGGAACACATTGGTTGCACGGTGGACTATGTTTCTGGTCGTAACCGCTACATGGGATACCTGATCAGCCTCGGAATCTATTCCTTCAAGGGCGTCAAGGTTGGTCTGGACTGCGCCAACGGCAGTTCCTGGAACATTGCTAAGTCTGTGTTCGATGCTCTCGGTGCAGATACCTACGTCATCAATGCACAGCCCAACGGTCTGAATATCAACAACAATGCTGGTTCTACCCACATTGAGGGTCTGCAGAAGTTCGTGGTTGAAAAGGGCCTGGACATTGGTTTTGCCTATGACGGTGACGCTGATCGTTGCCTGTGTGTGGATGAAAAGGGCAATGTCATTACTGGCGACCATATCCTGTATATCTACGGCTGCTACATGAAGGAGCGTGGCAAACTGCTGACCAATACCGTCGTTACCACGGTCATGTCCAACTTTGGCCTGTATAAGGCTTTTGATGAGAAGGGCATCGGCTACGCCAAGACCGCTGTGGGCGACAAGTACGTCTACGAATACATGGCTAAGAATGGCTGCCGCATTGGTGGTGAGCAGAGCGGCCATATCATCTTCTCCAAGTACGCCAGCACTGGTGATGGCATCTTGACCAGCCTGAAGATGATGGAAGTTATGCTGGCCAAGAAACTGCCCATGAGCAAGCTGGCTGAGCCTCTGAAGATTTATCCGCAGGTTCTGGAAAATGTTCGTGTGACCGACAAGAAAGCCGCACAGGATGACGAAGCAGTGCAAGCAGCAGTCAAGGCCGTAGCCGAGGCACTGGGTGACACTGGCCGTATCCTCGTCCGTGAATCTGGTACGGAGCCTGTTGTGCGTGTGATGGTGGAAGCCCCTGACCATGATGCCTGCCAGAAGTATGTGTCTCAAGTTGTGGAGACTATCAAGAGCCGGGGTTACGGAATTTGAGTGCAAACCTGAAACGAGGATGTGGAATCCTGCTGATTGCATCTGTGGTTCTTCTTTCCATCTTGGCGTTGTTGCCTGATGCGGATGTTGACCACGATGCAGGATACACTTCCTCAGAGCTGAGTATCCGAGAAACCCCAGATGGAAGCGTGACCAGCACAAGCTATGTAAATCCTGATGGTGCAATCACAGATGCCATTGATATGGGCTATGCGACCGTGTGTAAAATGCGGGATGATAACGGCCGAGTTGTAGAGGAATGTTATCTTGATGCAAACGGAGACCCTGTGGCAAGATATGGCGATTATTACGGCTTATCGTATGAATACGATGAAATGAGTACGGTAATCACATATCTTGATGCAGAGGAAAACCCGGTAGAACGCAGTGACGGATACTCTACTATTGTCAGAACGCAGGTTGGTGGCAGGGCTTCCGATGATTTCTACTACGATTTGAACGGACAACAGGTACAGTGCTCCGGTGGATACTATGGGCTTCATCGTGGGTATAACTCTGATGGCCAGAACACTAGTTTGATATTTCTCGATAAAGACGGTCATGAGGTGAGCACTTCATCTGGATATGCGATTAAGACATATCAGCGTGATAGGAATGGAACTGTTGTCGGTGAGCAGTATTTTGACACAGAAGGGAACCCGGCGAGGTCTTTGCTTGGTCAGTATGGTGAATTATACCAGTGCAACGAGCAAGGATACATCGGTCAGATCACCTATCTTGGTGCAGATGGCAAACCCACCCCTACCAATGCAGGATATACCATCCTCAAACGTACCTATCATAGAGATGGCACAGCAGATACGGATATGTATTTTGATGCGGAGGGCAACCCAAAGGCATTGTCTAAAGGACAATACGGCATCAAACGCAGTGGTAAGGTGAGCCTTCTGCTTGACAGAAACGGCAATGTTATGCTGTGTGTGGACAACCTTCTGAATGGTTTCCCATGCATGGTAGTTGTTTTTGGCTGCGTGGTCTGCTTGCTGATGATTGTTCTTCCGAAGAGTTTAAGCGTAGTACTGACGATTGTTTATGTGGCTTTCATTCTTTATGAAACGCTGATGTTTCGTGAGCCAGGGGATGCAAGAACGAACTTTGTTCTATTTTCCTACGCTGGGAAGTTCCTGAAAGAGCAATCTGTGAGAGTGGGGGTTATCAATAACATCTGGCTGTTCATTCCACTTGGAACGGGACTGTATAGGTGGTATCAAAAGAAGTGGGTGTTGCTGATTCCCTTCGTGATGTCTGTGGCAATCGAAACGACCCAGTATATTACGGGACTTGGCATCGCAGAGTTCGATGATGTGTTCGGTAATACGATGGGCGG
>USJD01000114.1 GCA_900554835.1 uncultured Prevotella sp.
TTGTGATATTGGAAAAATGAATATAAATATGACAGATAAAATAGAAAAAAAGGAGAGCAGCGAACTGACCACAAAAAGTGACCAGTTGGTTGGTGTTGACAATATAGAGCCTCTAATAAAAATCATTAGAGGACAACAAGTTATGCTTGACCGTGACCTTGCCACACTTTATGGCGTTGCAACAAAGCGTCTTAATGAGAAAGTAAAACGTAATATTAAACGATTTCCAGAAGATTTCATGTTTCAATTGACCAAGGACGAATGTTTAAGGTCGCAAATTGCGACCTTAAACGAAGGATGCGGACAACATTTGAAATACATGCCTTACGTATTTACTGAAAACGGAGTCGCTATGCTTAGTAGTGTTTTACGTTCTGACACTGCGATTGAGGTGAATATTCGAATAATGCGAGCTTTCACTTCAATGCGTCACTTTCTACAGAACAATGCCGAAGTGTTTCAGCGTCTCTTCCTCTTGGAATACCATCAATTGGAAATGCAACATATCTATTTTTGACTTTATGTGCCTTTTAATGGCACGAAATTTATTTGTGTATAATCATTATTTGGTGGAAAATATGGTAAAAAAGATAATTTTATTATTGGTGGTCATTTTGCACCTTTGTGGTTGCAATCAAAAAGTCCAATGCACAGAAACCTCTGAGAATGACAGCATAGCGGAATTTTTCAGGAAGTTTTATGTTGGCTGTAATGACTATTATGCTCAAAGAGTTAATGTCGATGATTCTAAAGGCAAAGCCTACTGTCAAGCTTTGCAAGACGATTTTGTATCATTCCTCAAAAACTTCTGCTGTGATGATATTGTTGCTGACGTTAATAGGATGAATTTTGATATATATGGGTGCGATATAGATACCCTGAATGATAGTGTATTTGGTTCTTTGTATGTGGAAAAAATGAAATATGACAAGAATGTTTATATAGTGCATCTGCAAACAGATTCCCTACATATTCAAAGACCATATACACTTACCAAACAGGGTGGAAAAATGAAAATCTCTGCCATTGGCAAACGCAAACTTCCCATGGTATTTTGTAATGACACATTATGGATAAAGGATAGTCCTCAATCTATTGATGAATTTAATAAATGGCATGGAGTTGCTATCTCAACCAATTATGATGTAGTTGATAGCTTAAAGCTCGCTAAAGATTTTAGGGTGGCAATTTTGTCTCCTAATTTTGATAGTTGGAAAGATGCTCCTATACCTCCGATTTGCTCTGATCGTCTCTTGCTTGTTGAGTATAAAAATAAACAGGAGGTTTATGATAATGTGATAGGCAATGGAGAGCCTACTGGAGGGTGGTTACCATATGAAATGCTGGTTAAACCATGGGAAGACAAAACTACGGATTTTGTAGAACGCAGTGACTTCATTCTTTCATATGGTGATGGTAATGGGTACAAGATTTATTATACAATAGGTATTAAAATGATAGAAGGTAAGGCTTATGTGACGGGCATAAAGTGGGAAGAACATGACTCTGGACTTTCATTTCGCAAACAAATCGTACAAGAGTATGATGGCAAGCAAATGCCTTTATCTTCATATAGTAGGTGTATGCCTTGGGAGTTGTCGCAAGAATAGGAATCATTAATCGATGACATATATAGTAGAAAGAAAAAATTGGCTTTTTCTACTCATTCCATGTAAAACGTTTTATCATATGACATGCATATATATACGACAGTAAATCAATGAATCTATACGACAGTAAGTCATCATATATGCAATTCTCTGCTTACCGATAGGTTGATTCAGATACTCGACTTTGGAGAGGTATCTACCGATAGGCAAGTGCTTTCGAGAGTAACTCGAAAGGTTTTGAGTAACTCAAAACATAACTTGCTATCGTCAGATACCTCGATTTTTCAAATCATCTCAGAGTCTGAAACCACGTTGCCTTTTAGGAGTGCGGAAACGTGGTTGAGACTCGTCAACAATTTCGAGTTTGAAGACATCTATCAACTTCCGAATGGCAGGATTCTGTTTGATGAGGGCTTGAAGTTTTGCTTCTGCAGGCTTGATTTTGAGCAAATAATCAGCAATGTCCAAGCCTTTAGCTTTATCTTCTTCGCAAGCTTGATGCTCTAAAAAGTCGAAAAGCGTTGCACGGATGCCGAGAACTTGCATCATTGGCAGCTTATCTTGCCAAACTGTTGTCGCTCCCAAATCAGGGAATAAGACCACATCTCTGTTTTTCAGAACAGATAACGACTTCGTGTTAAAGCAACCATTCTTACCACCACTTGCTATCCATATGAATTGAGGAAGATAGTAGGAGGCTATCAAGGCTGTCTTCTCACTTTCAACCAATGCTATAGGCTTGGTCTTGTCTTTATTGATAAGATGTTCGCCAAAGAAGCATTGACAGAGATTGAAATCCGTGTGGGGGATAAGCGAGTGTACCCATGAAACATGGCTGTATGGTTCTTTTACTCGCTTACCTGTCTCGGGATAATAGAGCATTACCTTACCAGTTCTCACCTTACCTTGATTGTCAACTTGCCAAAATACCGTGGCACCAGTCCAGTGTTTGGAAGTTCCGACATGATATTTCTCCATCAAAGAAAGAGTAGCTGTTTCACCGAATTGAGAAGATAGAAACAAGAAAAGGTTGTTTGCCTCATAACATTTCTGAGAACTTCGCATGATGTTCTCGTCTATATAAGAAGTGGGTAATGGCTTCAGTATTTCTCTCTTCTTATATGAAATAGTCTCATCCTTTGTGAATGTCTCATTCTTCTCGGGATTCTTCTCAAAAAAATCCTTGGGAGTGAAGTGATAACCACAACTTTGCTCATGGTTGCAGCGCCCCACGTAGGTAGGAAACTCAATCTTCCCTTCTGTGTCAATATATCGGGCGAAGCTACGTTTCTTATGACATTCTGGACATGTATGTCGGGTAGCGATGCCTTTGTATGGCTCTAATATGAATCTATGTGTACTCATTTCATTTTTTTTTATGTGGCGGTTCTGTCGGTTTTGTCGCTTTTGGTATTAAAACCGCCAAAAGCGACAATTCCGACAATACCGTCACGAGTTAATCTTTGAATATTCTCCATGCTTCTCTTTGCGAAATAGAACTCCGATGTTATCATTCAGAAATCTTTCCAATGTCCTTGACTTCATGTCGTTCTCTTTGGCGACATCATGAGCTTGGGCCGTAGTGAATGTTGCAGGAAGATGGTTGACGATTGCTTGTTGTTGAGCTGTAAGCATATTCTCGTTGAGGATATTTTGTACTGATATGGCAGAGTTCTTGAAATAATCTGTCAATCGGATGGCTCGCTCTACACTCAGCAGGTCGATGGCTTCCTTATCACATTCTCCACACGTCCATCGTGCCAATTGAATAATCAGACAGAAACGGATGATGTATATCTCCAACTTGCAATAGATGCTGACAATGGTGTCATTTGTTTCATTGTCGCATTGCTCGGAGAAGTGATGCTGCCATTCATAGAGCCTTGCCTTAGCTTCTTCAGTGAATGATAAGACATGAGGCTCGATTTCCTGTTGCTCATTTATTGGACACTCCATATCAATAAGGTGCTGAATGATGGCTTGCCAATCTCGCTCTATATTATCGGGCAACTCTCGGTCACTCCATCTCGCTTTCTGCTGAAGGTTAGGCATGACGAACAAAATGCGATCGATGAAGCCGTTGCTGGAGCGTTCGCCTTTCGCCAACTCACTAAGTATCTTCTTTTGGATGGTTCCGATTACTGAGATATAGGGACGTTTAATGAAGATGGAACTCTTGGAACTTCTTCTGTCTGATATGGTTGTCTTGGCGCTAAAGACTGATAGCCAGAACTGTTCCTCTGAACCATTGTTATAGCGGTTGAAGTTCTTGAACCATGCAGACAACTCGTCTGTCCATAGGCATAAACCCCTCTTGTTCTGCGCATGAATATAGCTCAAGCCTTCTGGTGTGACATCAGAGACCAAGAAACGTTTGCGTACAGGTTCTTGCGGAAATCCATCCTCTCCATTTTCAATGCGTTCCTTGCGAGACATGCACATCTTTTCCTCAAACTTACTGTATTGCTCCTCGAACAACTTGTTTTGCTCATAGTCGTAATCGAGGAATGGCTTCATAGCGAAGCTAAGTGGGTGGCTCTTGTTGGCTCCTGGTCTTCCGATAAGAGCCATGTATAAGATAGGACTTTCAAGCCAACCTTGTTTCATCTGTGCCAAGTGCGTGTTGCCGATACCAACAGCCAATGCAGTGAGTATGGCTGCTGATATATAGTCGGTAGGAAAACTGTGGCATTCGTGTACCTCCTTGATGATTCTCTGAATCTTGGCAGGAAAGATGCTTACGGGAAACTGGCTTCCTGATAGGCGAGTACTCATATCAATAGCCTTATCCATGATAATCATTGGATTGATGGAAGTTTCCTTATTGTTATTTAAAGCTGTCATTTGGCATAGAGTTAAAAATTATACATTGACTTGGGTTTGCGCTTCATTCCTCCTTGCATGGCTTTTAGCATTTCAGAATAGTTCTGCTCCTTGGTAGCTTTTCGACCATTCTCAATCCATGCAAGCAGCTCATCCTTATAGAAGTATAGCTTCTTACCTTTTTTATAGGATGGCAGAATGCCTTGGTTTACCAATCGATAAATGGTTGGCTTCGACTTCATTATAATAATAGCAGCCTCATCAATCTCAACCAATATATGGTTATTTGCTGATGATGTAGGTTGAAGTGCTGATACCATTTGCTTCAACTCGATAACTTGTTCTGTTAAATAAGATACCGCTTGTGGTAACTTATCAAAGGTGATACTTTCATTTATCATATCTGTTCATTTTTTATTATTCGGGTACAAAGTAAATGAGTTATGTAATGGAGATAAATATCACTGAGATATAACCTCTGAATAACCGCTCAATGCTTATCAGCAACAATAATGTTTCTTGATTCCGCCTTGAACATCTAAGCTTGGTAGTAATTCTATGATGCAGGTACCTTCCATTCTTAACTTCCTTATAATAGTGGATATTTCCACATCAACCAGCGCATCAGCAAAAACTTGTTTTATAAAGGTTGCTGTTTCAATGCCTTTCTTCTTGAAGAGATTTCCTATATTCCAAGCATAATGCATTAAGTCTATAGTACGAATAGCCTTATCAACAATCAATGAATGATGTCTCATGTGTGTAGAGGCACAACACTGGAAAATAGCGATGTTGTCACAAAGTTGGTTCAAATGCTCCTCTTTCATGTAGGCAGCAAAAGTTCTTCTGGTATAATCGATAGCTGAGTTTAACAAGACCTTTTCCTTCTTGGCTTTGTCTTCCAATGCTTCCTGTCTCAACTGTTCATAGCTTGTAATACAAGAAGAGGCTTCATCTGCATAGACGAAAGTTACATCTTCCAGGTTTAGCTCTTCCCCCTCGTCATATGTATTTGTTTCATTGATGGCAATAGAAGACAGACGCTTTCTTTCTGTATTGTTTACTGTATTACAAAAGATATGCTTAAACCATGGGGCAAGCAATCGTACGATACTATCTAATGCATGGAGATAAACAACCATCAGTATGGTGGTTGAGATAACGAACGTCAAGTTGCAGCTAAAGGTGTCTACACCATATTGCATAGCTTCGTTGCGAACAAGTGCACCAATGATAGACATTGCACACAAAACCAATAAATGCTGTGTCAAAAATTCTTTTTTAAACTGTTTCATATTGCGTATTATTAATCATTTGTGGCGCAAAAATAGGAAAAACTGCAGAAACTGACACGTGAGTCACGCGTGACTCACGTAAAACTTTTAGGAGCCTTTAACTAAAAAGCCCGATATTGAACATTTTTTCAATATCGGGCACCATGAAATGAATGCAATGGATTTATTTAAGAGAAATCTTATTTGCTGTCTCTCTTTTCTTTGCGTTCACGAGGTCGGCATATATCTGTGTTGTGCTTACATTCTTATGGGTAAGCATCTTCGAAACCGTGTAAATGTCTGTGCCTAAGGCGATTTGGATTGTTGCATACGAGTGCCGGAAGCAATGGAATGAAAATGGCTTGGTGATTCCTGCCTTCTTCAACCATGCTTTAAGGGGATGGTTAATCATGCTGCGCTTCAATCCCTTGAACACGATACCCGTGCTTGGTTCACCACATAGTTCGTATGCCTCGTTGCTGATAGGCAAGGTTGCCTCGGTCTGAGTCTTCTGGGTACGAATACGCAAGCAATAGCCTTGGTCGGGAGCTATCTCGAAGTCTTCCCAACGCAATTTTAAGATGTCGCTGATTCGCAATCCTGTGAGGCAAGCAAAGAGGGAGGCAGACTTCAGTACAGGTATATCGCAAGGAGTAGCTGCCAACTGCTTTACTTCATCGAGGGTAAGAAACTCCTTCTTTACATCTTGTGGCTCAATCTTGTCCAAATAGTCATTGATGTTCTCACGCAGCCACTTATCACGATAGGCGATTTTTAAGAGACCACGGAAAGTAGAGTAGTAACCTGCTGCAGAGTTGAGAGATACCTTTTGTTTTGTTCGATTCAACTGATTTGCATTCAGAAGATACTCTCTGAACTTTTTGCAAAGTTCCACTGTCACATCCCCAAATGTACAATGACCTTGAACAAATTTGAAGAAATGCTTGTAGACACATGTCCACTTGTCATCTTTCTTATGTGTCATCTTCTCAAAGTATGCCAAAAAATCAGCTTTCTGTCGTGTTTTGTCCAAAAAACCAAATTCTTCATTGATGAGTGATTGGGTTCTGATACAACGGATGGCCTCTGCTTTGTTGAGCATATCTGTATTAAACTCACGTTCCATCTCATTCTTTGGATGAGCATAGATATAGATACCTAAATATTCCCTGCGACTCATTTGCATAGTCTCAGGGTTGCGTACTGGTGGATAGAAATCCAAATAAAGAGAAATACGGTCGTTTTTAATCGCTCTTTGGCGAAGAGAAACTCTTGTACATGTATTTACCATGATGTTTACTTTTTATAATGTGATACTTATGTTCCATATATGATCCCGTATTAAGAGATCTTTGAAATCGATTGCAAAGTAATAGAGTTATGTAATGGGGTACAACTTAACCTTTTGATAACCGCTAAATAACCTTAGGCTTGCCGATAGCTTTCTCTAAATCTCGCTTGGAAATCTTGATATACTTGCCAATCTTCACCTTTTCAATAGCGTATTTCTTGATACGCTTATAAATCTGGTCCTGACTTAAACCATACAACTTCATGGCCTCCGGTATTGTATAATAAAGTTGGTCTTCTACGGATTCACCTTTTGCCAATTGTACATGACGCTTAGAATACAGAACATTGTTACCTTCCATTTTTCTTGGAATAGCATTGTGACTAACGAAACTATATACGGCTGTTTTCGTCATACAATATTTCTGTTGAATGTCCATAACAGTCATCCATTCACTGATGGTTGGATCTGGAGACAGGTGTGCAAAATAATCATCCACCTCTTTCTTGTTCCAATATACTCTTCCTTGTATGGATATTCTTGAAATCTTGACTTTCTTGACTATCTCATAGATGGCGGTCTCGTAAGTGTTGTGGACTTCTGCAATTTCCTTGGCAGAGTAATATTCTGGAACAGGTAACTCTTGCTTTGCAGAAGATGCTTCTTTTGAAACACTTTTTTTTGTGGCGTATGGCAAACTATCAACAAGATAATCTATATCTCGCTTTCTGATTAAAGATAAACGAGAAGTAATCTTGGATGCTCGCAACTTACCACTATACACCATATTATATATGGTCTGTCTGCTTAGTCCCAAAAGTATAGCGACCTCTTGAATAGTGAGGTATTCTTTCACGAGGATTTCAGACATGGATTTCTCGGAAGCTTTTCGGTGGCTCATTGTCTCAGCCATCTTTACTTTCTCCTCACGTTTTGCTGCCTTATAGGCATAACTGTTGCATTGCTTGGAGCAATAACGAGTTGTGGATTTTGATGCATAGAAGCTCTTCCCACAATACTCGCAAATTTTTAGAATTCTTTCTTTGCTTGCTGTCATTTGTACGCTTTTTATACTTTTTTACTTAATTTATTGTAGAAAAAGTCGTCTGTCATTACTCCGTTTATTTTCAATAGTCTTATATCATCGTCCATCATTGTCCAAAACTCTCGGCAATCTTGCACTCATTTGCCAAAAATGGAGTCTCAAATTATTACTTTTGAAAAGTGGAGGTACAAGAGCGGTACAAAAAGGTGCTAAAAAAGCCTTACCATTGATTATAACCAATAGTAAGGCTAAAAAGAAAGGTGCTCATTTTGAGCACCTTAACTATCATTTGTTGTCGATATTAATCGTTGTTTATCACGACTTACTTTCCGATGCAAAAGTGCTTGAAGATATTATTTAGCGTTTCCTGGCTACTAATCTGTCCGCCAGTGATTTCTCCCAATTCTTCCAGCACCATCTTGAGGTCTTCAGCTATGATGTCGCCACTCATGCCCATGTCCATTGACTCCAAGACACGGGAAAGGGATTCGTCGGCACGAAGCAATGCTTCATAATGGCGGGCACTCGTCACTATCACATCGTTCTCCGTAATCTCCGGAATGTCGGCTGCCTTGACAAGAGCCTGCTCCAAATCAGAAACATTTTCGCCTGTGCGGGCACTGATATTCAAGATGGAAACATTCTCATCTGACAAAGAAATGGGAGATGAAGTCTGGCTTTTCTCACCTGAAGAAAGCACAGCCTTATCAAATGAAATCTCATCGATTTTATTGAAAACCATCAGCAGTTTCTTGCCCTGATTCTTCTCCTTCATATCCTCTATTTCCGCTTCCGTAGGCTGCGCATCAAGGAGCCAGATCACTATCTTGGCCTCTTCCATCTTCTGATAGGTGCGCTCGATTCCGATGTTCTCCACCACATCGTCCGTCTTGCGGATTCCAGCAGTATCGATAAAGCGGAAGGTGATTCCGTCAATGAGGGTCGTATCTTCTATGACGTCTCGGGTAGTGCCGTGGATATTGCTCACGATGGCCTTTTCTTCATGCAGCAGGCGGTTGAGCAGGGTGCTCTTGCCTACATTCGTCTTGCCCACGATGGCCACAGGAACGCCCTGTTTCAGCGCATTTCCGGTCTCAAAGGAATGGGCGAGGGTGGTAATCTTCTTTTCTATTTCCGCAGCCAAGGCACGCAGTTCGCTGCGGTCGGCAAACTCCAGTTCCTCATGATCGCTGAAGTCCAATTCCAGTTCGAGCAGGGAGGTCATCTTCAGGAGTTTTTCGCGCAAAACGGTCAATTCACTGCTGAAATGTCCCTTCAACTGGCTGAGTGCCATCTGATGTGTCGCCTTATTGGTAGAAGCAATCAGATCTGCCACTGCCTCAGCCTGCGAAAGATCCATCTTGCCGTTCATATAGGCACGACGAGTATATTCGCCCGGTTCTGCCTGGCGACAACCTACCTCTATGAGGCGCTGAAGAACTTGCTGAAGAATGTATCGGCTACCATGGCAGGAAATCTCCGTGGAATCCTCGCCCGTATAACTGTGGGGCGCTCTGAACACGCTCACTAAGACATCATCTATCGTATGACCATCCTTGTCTTTGATTTCTCCATAGTGAAGGGTGTTGGGTTTAGCGGCAGACAGTTGCTTCCCGCTAACAGAAACGAACACCTTGTCTGTAAGACGGATGGCTTCACTACCACTGAGTCGGATGATTCCGATGGCGCCTCCAGCTGGAGTGGCAAGGGCGCAAATACATTCTTCTGAGTTTGTCATTTATCTATCCTTTTTATATATTTCCCTTTTAAATTTGTACTTTTTTTACCTTTTTACTTTTTTACCTTTTTACCTTTAAAAAAGCCTTTCAACTAAATTCTGTCGAGCACCACCTTGATCAAATTGTCGATCGTGCTCTTATATCCAGTATTAGCACGCTTGGCGCGGCGGTTGGCTATTACCATGCAGCAGGTTAAAGCCTTATGGCCGAGCAGCAGAGAAAGACCAGCAAGCGCAGAGCTTTCCATCTCGAAGTTGTTGACACGCAATCCTTTATACTCAAATGCCTCAATCTTTGCATTAAGTTCCGGATCGGCGAGCGGAGCACGGAGTTCTCTGCCCTGAGGGCCATAGAATCCGCCACAGGCAATGGTAATTCCTCTCACCATATCATCGGCAGCAATCTGTTCCAGCAACTCCTTATTATTATCTACGCAGTATGGATTTCCTATCTGGTCTATCCACTTCACCTGGCGCTTGAATTCAGCCTCTGTCTCGAGGTCACAGATCTCATTGCGGCGGGCATAGAAATTGATGAGCCCGTCGAAACCGATACTCTTCTGTGAAGCCACAAAGGTGCCTTCCGGACACTCTGGCTGCAAACCGCCGCAGGTGCCGATGCGCACGAGGGTGAGGGTGGTGTGCTCAGGTTTCTCGGTGCGGGTCTTGAAGTCGATGTTCTTCAAAGCATCCAACTCATTGACCACAATATCTATATTATCGCATCCGATACCCGTACTCTGCACGGTGATGCGTTTTCCCTTATAAGTACCTGTAATGGCATGGAACTCACGGCTTGAGACCTCGCATTCCTTCTCCTCAAAGTGGGAGGCAACGAGAGCCACTCTGCCTGGGTCGCCAACTAATATAACCTTATCAGCCACTTGTTCTGGGCGCAAATGAAGATGGAAGCAACTGCCGTCTTCATTAATAATCAATTCTGATTCTGCGAAATACTTTGCCATATTTTTCTCGTGTTTAATGAATGATATTAAAATTTTTAAAATACAAAGGTAGAAAAAAATTCTGATACTTGGTTCTTTCTTTAAGAATTATTATAGTTTTGTAGAGAGGGGACGAAATCTGAAACGTTTCCTATTATTAAGCAACCATCAAAATCATTTCAAATCCGTCACAATCCATGTGATAAAAAGAAAATTGTTGGCTTACACGAAAAAATTCCGCATTTATTTTGTCGTTTCAAAAAAAAGGAGTACTTTTGCCCACAGAAATCAATTATTCAACAAAACAAAACTCTAATAAATGAAACAGACAATTTTGGTAACAGGTGGTACTGGTTTCATAGGAAGCCATACTACAGTAGAGTTGCAACAGGCAGGCTATAACGTAGTGATCGTAGATGATCTTTCAAATTCTAAAATTGAAGTATTGGACGGCATTGAGAAGATTACAGGTATTCGCCCAGCTTTCGAACAGGTGGATTTGCGTGACAAGGCTGCCACAGAGGCTGTATTCCAGAAATATCCAGCTATCGAGGGTATTATCCATTTCGCTGCCAGCAAGGCAGTAGGCGAGAGCGTTCAGAAACCTCTGATGTACTATCGTAACAATGTAGTATCGCTCATCAACCTGCT
>USJD01000115.1 GCA_900554835.1 uncultured Prevotella sp.
ATCTCTTCATCGACGAATACGACCATTTTACCAATCAGATTCTTGCCCACAAGGAGCATGAATCCCGATACCGCGAACAGACTCACGGCGAGGGATATCTGCGACATTTCTTCGACACCATCAAGGGAGCCGCAGGAGATTCATTGGGCAGAGTTTTCGTTACAGGAGTAAGTCCTGTAACCATGGACGACCTGACCAGCGGTTTCAATATCGGCACCAACTATTCCCTATCTCCGGAATTCAACGAGATGGTAGGATTTACCGAGGATGAAGTGCGCAAGATGCTGGGTTATTACGCCAGCATACTGCCATTCCGCCATAACGTGGATGAATTGATCGAAGTGATGAAACCATGGTATGACAACTATTGCTTCGCCTTCAGAAAATACGGCAAGACAACCATGTACAACTCCGTGATGGTACTCAATTTTGTGGACAATTACATCCGCAACGATTACGACATTCCTGATAGCATGTTGGAAACCAATATCCGCATAGACTATGATAAGATTCGCATGCTTATCCGCCACGACAAGGAGTTTGCCCACGATGCTAGCATCATTCAGGATATCGTTACCAAGGGATTCACCACGGGAACCCTGATGGAGAATTTCCCTGCCGAGCGCATCAACGATCCTGACAATTTCCTGAGTCTGCTCTTCTATTTCGGCATGGTAACGATAGGCGGCACCTACCAGGGTAACACCCGTTTTATAGTTCCTAACGAGGTTGTGCGCGACCAGATGTATACCTATCTGCTGGATACTTACAAAGAGAATGACCTCACCTTTGAGCAATACGACAAGACCAAACTGGAGAGCAAACTGGCTTACGAAGGCGCATTCAAGCCATACTTTGCCTACATAGCCGATTGTCTAAAGCGATTCTCCTCCCAGCGAGATAAACAAAAGGGCGAGGCTTACGTTCACGGCTTCACTCTGGCGATGACGAGCCAATGTAAATTCTACCGCCCTATCTCGGAACTGGACAACGATGGAGGTTATGCCGACATTTTCCTGCTACCTCTCTGCGATATATATAAGGATATGGAAGATTCTTACATCGTGGAATTGAAATATTGCAAGCCGGGCACCAGCGACGAGAAACTTGCCCAACTCTTTGCAGAAGCCTCAGCCCAGATAAGTCGCTATGCAGACAGCAATATCGTGCGCGAATCCGTGAAGACTACCCGCCTACATCGTCTCGTGGTGATTTATTGCGGAGCAGAAATGGTGAAATGCGAGGAGGTGGAATAGCAATTTGCCAAAAGAAATAAGCTATGGTACAAAAGAAATATACACAGGCACAACAAGTGATAGATACCCTTCGCAAAACTGGAGGGTATGCTACTCTTGGCGACTTGTATCATCTTGTAGATACGAAATCGTGGGCTACCAAGACGCCCAACGAATCCATCCGAAGAATCGTGCAGCAATCTGACGAGATATTCAAAATACAACCAGGTCTTTGGGCTTTGAAGGAATGCCGTGAAGAAGTGATGCGCAGATTCGATATCCAGCCAAAAGAAGAAAAAAGTGTTGAGCAATTTACACATGGCTACTATCAGGGACTTATTATCGAGATAGGCAACATGAAGCATTATGCCACCTATGTCCCAGCACAAGACCAAAATCGCAAGTTCCTGGAAAAGCCTTTGAAAGATATTTGCTCAACTATCCACATACCAGATTTTTCATACAACAACCTTACGGACCGGGCAAGAACCGTGGATGTCATTTGGTTCAACGAACGCCAAATGCCTGATAGCTTTTTCGAGGTGGAACATTCCACAGACATACAGAATTCCGTGACCAAGTTTTGTGACCTGCAAGATTTCCATAGCCGCTTCTTGATTGTCGCTCCACAAAATCGCAAGGAACAGTTTGACAAAGTGATGAGCAGGACAGCTTTCAAGGATATAAAAGACCGTGTGGCTTTTCATAGTTATGAAAGTATCAGCAAACAATACGAGCTGATGTGTACAGCAAGAGCAAGCGAAGGATTCATCTGATTTTCGAGATCATTTTTTAACAACATCAAGAATCTATAAAAACGCATAAGTGCTTAAATCTCATACTTTTACGACTTTACAGAAATGATCATTTTTGATCACAAAAGTCAAACTTTGATCTTTTCGGGCTTTCTTAAGTTTTTTGATATACTTTTGTGCCCGAATTATGGAATATCAGATACAAATACCAGAACGTTTACGGCGATCAGCAACCGTCTCTGCAACCTCAGAAATCGAGGCTGTAGAAATGGTGCGCCAATACCACAAGGAAGCATACTACCAATCACCCAATAACGATTTCATTCTTGCTCATGGTGATTGTTTCAAACTTCTCAAAGAATTTGATTTCAAGTTCGACATGATATTTGCCGACCCTCCTTATTTTCTCTCCAATGGTGGAATATCGTTGCAGAGCGGCAAGGTTGTATGCGTAGATAAGGGCGAATGGGATAAAGGAAAGTCGCAGGAAGATATGATGTCATTCAACAGGGAATGGCTTCGCTTGTGTCGTGAGAAATTGAAGGACAACGGTACGATATGGATAAGCGGCACCTATCACAACATTTTTTCCGTGGCAAATAGTCTTACAGAACTTGGTTATAAGATTCTGAATGTGATCACTTGGCAGAAGACAAATCCGCCAGCCAATATCTCATGCCGTTTCTTCACCTACTCCACAGAATTTGTGATTTGGGCAAGAAAGATGCCGAAAGTAGCACATAAGTTTAATTACGACTTGATGAAAAAATTGAACGATGGTAAACAAATGACTGATGTGTGGCGAATGCCAGCTATCGGTCGTTGGGAAAAAACTTGTGGCAAACATCCTACCCAAAAGCCTCTGCGCTTGCTTGTGAGAATGATTCTTGCTTCAACCAACGAAGGCGACTGGATTCTTGATCCATTTTGCGGCAGTTCCACAACAGGAATTGCGGCTAATCTGTGTGGCCGCCGTTTTGCCGGACTTGAACAGGAGGAAGAATTTTGCAAATTGAGCAAGGCAAGGCGCGAGGAAATTGAGGATCCTGAAAAATACAATTATCTGATTAGTCACATAGAGGATTTACAAAAGTTGCCAGACTTACTCAAGATTCATGGCGATGATAGATAAGATACCAGTCATTTCATTCATGTAAGAACCATCAACCTGAGACAACCCTGGTGGAAAATCGAGGAACGGGTGATGGAAATCGTAAAGGGTAAAATAAGGGGACGAACTCCCCCAATAAACATACTTTTTTAATATATATTTCTGTTTTCGTAAAAAAAGCTAAAAAAATTTTGGCTATATAAAATTTTTATTGTACTTTTGTCGTAATTTTTAAATAGTAAAAATAATGAAAATAAAGATAAATAGATATTTCGGGAATTCCCTTCAGGAAGTCCCCTATCTTGAACCTGAAAAAAGACCACTGAAAGCCGAAATCACAACGACTTTGGGAGCCATTTTTCTCATGGGCGAGATATGGAATGTAATTAACAGAAAATGGAGAGCGAACTACGACGATGTAACCTTGATATCCTTGATTGCAAAAATCGCTAAAGAAAACACCCTCAATTTCAAGTATAAAACAAATACTAATATCAAGAGTGCATAAACAAGTAAAATTATGACAAATCTAATACAGGAGATTAACGGTTTGATGAATGCCGAAAAAAAGATTGACATTCATAATACTCAAAACGTAACAATCTACCAAAACAGCAATTCGGATGAAAAGAACTCAACAAATCATATCCAGGAGGAGACTCTTGAAGCTAATTTGAAGTTTCCTTCATCCATATTCGACATTACAAAACTTCATCAAAAATATTGGAAGAAGTTTTGCGATACCTTTTATAAATATCTTGGTTTTTCATCTGATAAGGATGGTACTTACGAAGCAGACAAGGATAGTACTTGCGAAGATAAATACAAGACTTTCTGCAAGTCCAAAGTTCAAAACGAAGAAAGATGTCACCCCAAAATACACACGCTGGTCAAGGAAGCAGATTTAAAACATCTCAAGGCAATGGAGGAAAAACTTTTTACTTTAAAAGATAGAGATGAATTGATTCCTACACTATACTATTATGTCCGAACAACACAATGTACCAGTAGAAAAATCGAACACGATATCTGGGTAATCAAAATTACCAACCCCCGTTGTAAAAAAATTGATTATTCGCAATACAAACTTGATGGGACTAAAAACTTTGATGAAGGAAATGAATTCTGGCCTAACATCAGAGAAACTATGAAAAGTTATGTAAATGAAGCTATGATAAGGGATATGTTGGATAGTGAATCATTCGATCATTATACAAAAGATTATGAAATAAAAAAAGGAGAAGAAAGAGATTTATTTAACCCCAATCCTGCGGATAAAAGCACGGCTTTTCTTGTAAACAAAATTCTCGAAAAGGAAACTTGTTGTCTAAATGAACTTCTTGAAGAACTTTCGACACTATTACAAGATTGCCCAAAATATCAGGTAGGATTTAAAGAGCATCACTTCCTATACCATCTGTTCACAACATACGAATGTTCGCTGCCGGAAATCCAAAAAAAGGTAGATGAACTGCCTTCTCCGCGTGATCTGCAGGAGTTGGCGAAGCTGCGAGAACGCCTGATTAAGGATTTCTATCAAACTGCTATTGGCAAAGAATGGATAATGTGCATGGAGAACGAAGATGGAATCAAGTATATTACGAAATATTTCTTGAACCACCGCAAAGAGTTGACAGAGGAAGAGGAAAAGCTATTTTTCTACCAACTGGATAAGATTTGCATCATCGAAGATGTACTGAAGGGAAATGCTAAAAAATATGATTTAGATATTGTTTACCCTGATGATTGGTTTACCCAGAAGACAACTGAAAATACAGATGTTGCTCGTCTGGAAGAAGGTATCCCACAAGACTGTACTGATGCCGTCAAGAATGTATTGTACCCTACTTTCACCTCGGCCAATAAAGAAGTACTGAATTCAAGAGAGCAAATAGCAAAAGCAGCCAAAGTTGCCAAATTGAATCGCAAAGTAAAAGTAGCGATGCTGATGGCTGTAGCGTTGGAAGTAAATGCGATACGTCCCGACACGAACACTCGTGATTTTATCCGTACACTTATCGGGATGGGCGTAATAAAATATAGCGGCGATAAAGCGATTGGAAAAATGGCAGATGTGGTGAACAAAAAATTACACGGCTGCATAAGACATGGCAAGGAGATTCCTCCGCTTCCTGCAAATCATCGTCTTTGGAAGGAAACTGATAGAAATACCGGAGAAAAAATCTTTCAGGCTATGACTACCAAATAATATTCTTTTTTGCTTAAAAATCAAATTCTTTTTTGCTTGTTTTTCAGGCAAAACGCAACTGCAAAGCGGCAACAATTATCTGACAAGGATAATGGTTGCCGCTTTTTTATATCATCTATGTTCTTTTTGATTCTTTGTTTTTGTTCCGATTGGTTCTTATTGATTCTTATTGATTCCGAAATTGCTGATTTTCAAGCTTTTACAACAGACATTTTTGCGTCTATGAGATTTTTTACCCTAACTTTGCATCAACTTTCTGCAAGATCGGAGTAACTAACCAATAAGCCTTAAAGGAAGGCAAGGTCTTGATTTTTTTTCAGAATTATGAATACAAAAATAGATAATTTAATTAATTTTATTTACTAACCCGAGTGGAGTGAGTGAAGAAATCTCCGGAGGTAAGTAGCGCTACGTTTCTCGCTTTCTTTGCTCTCAATTTCACTAAGGTTATGACAGAAAATTTCAAAGACACCCATCTGTTGATGGACAGCAGTTCACGGTCAAATCTCATCTTGTTCCCTAACACGGAGTTGGGTATTGACCTCAAGTTGATGACACGCAAGCCGGGACGCTTGGCTATCGGAGAATACCTGGATGGTACCATCACACGCGATGGCGAAGACCACTTCTCTTTCATCCAAGACGACTCCTGCAAGAAGAAAGTTAAGGTGATACAGAGAAATCCGCACGTGTATGAGGGTACGTTTATCAACATCAACCGCAAACCGGACGGAACCCTCTACCCTACTTTCAACCGTCCACGATACACAAAGAAGTTTACCTTCCAGGATTTCTGCTGGGAAGCTGCCAACGAACTTCGCATGGTAGTGGGCGAAATGGCAAAGAAATAATACGGAGTTTTGGGCTTTATAGAGAAAAGGGAACTGGCGGGATAGCTGACTTTTTGTTAGTTTCAGACTGTTCTGCCGTTCCAGTTGTTCCAGTTGTTCCAATTGTTCCAAAAAGCTTTTTTAGGACAATATTCCTTTTTATAGATTCTATAACTACTTAATAATCAGATAATTATATATAGATGAAGTGGAATTGGAACCCTCAAAAAATTAATTGGAACAACTGGAACTGGAACGCTCCAGCCCTACCCCTTTTCCTCTAAAAGGCTCATTATCAATAATTTAAGTTAAAATGAAAACTACAAATTTGAAGTACGACATTACAAAAAGCACCGCTCCGGCGATGCCAAAACTGGGAAAAGGCACCGAATGTGTGCAACTTTTGCTCTCTCAGATATCAAAAGACATGCACGAACCCCTCGTTCCGATGTTTTTCCCTATTCTCGGAGCGCAGGTCAGCGAGACGGAATTCCAGTATCCCGACCTCAGTTGGAAGGAATTATGCGGCATGATGGGCAATCTCGTGGCCGATTCGGGATGTAATAAAGGGCAATTGTCCAACATAGTGGAAGCTATCTGTCACAACTTGCGAGAGCACGATAATACGGAACTGGAGAAGCTCGTGGAATGGCAGAAGCAGATGAAAACCAAATCGGCCAACAAGGAGAAACCGGCTCGCCCCGACGTGAGTTTCTGGTTTCCACCAGCCGATGTGACCAATGCTGCCTTTATCCAGAATGCCATGACTTGCGAGAAACTTGGCGGACGCACGCAATACCTCAATCTGCCCGAGGTAGAGATGGCCGACAGGATGTGTGGCGGACATAAGCAGATTTCACAGATGCTGCGCAATATCTACGACCGCCAGCGTTCAGGTGCCTTGCGAGCCACAGCCGAGGGAGTGACCGGCAATCCCGTGCTCCGTGCCAATCTTACGATTTCATCCACCCCGTATGCCGCCCGCAAGTTCTACAAGAACGAACTTTTCAACGGTACTTTCGGCCGAATGGTTTTCTCCTACAAGGCTCGACAGGGACGAGAGGGTAAGATTCCGAGACAGGGTAAATACGACGATGCTTTCTATCAGAAACTGGACGAGTATCTGGTGAAACTCAGCATCTGCAAGGGGCGATTCATCATCAAGCCGCTGAACAAACTGGCCGACCACCTGGCTGCTGACATGGCTTCGCTGGCCGACCTGACGGATGATGATGTGCTCTGGGACATCTCGAAGCGCTCTATCGTGTCGGCATGGAAGGCTGGCTGCCTGCTCTGGGTTTTGAACAATCAGACGTGGACGAAGTCGATGGGCGAGCTGGTGGAATGGATGGTTTATCACGATCTGTGGAGCAAGATGCAGATATTTGCTGATATGCTGAGCCAGGAAGCCGATTCTGTGAGCGAGGCGCAACGCAGAGGTCCGAAGAACCTGCTCGAGGATTTGCCTGATTCTTTCAACGAGGCACAACTGGAGGCACTCCGTCTCTCATTGGGTAAATCGAAAGAGGGCACGAAAGGACAACTCAGAAAGTGGGTGTTCCGCAAATTCATCACCTTCTCTAACCAGACGGGACTTTACTCGAAGACACAGGAATACCTAAGGGGGAATGAGAAATTAGAAATTAGAAATTAGAAATGAGAAATGAGAAATTAGAAAGACTATAAAATTACTGAAGTTTCGTATGTGGTTTAAGTACGGGCTGAAGGCCCAAAAGCTCATAGCCCGGGGCAACGCCCTGGGTATAAAAGCAATCAGCAAGGCGCCCTGTTTTACTCTAATTGAGCAAGCTTTGAGCGTATTTTTTAACGTTAATTATATTTAACGACCCTTGGGTCTTGCCTGATGAAGTTTGCGTCATAGTATTCACCTTTTTCCACGAGGGTGAATATGATCCTTAGCAACTTGTTTGCTATGGCATTTAGTACATAATGACGCGGCTTTTTATCTATTAAAGTACGTCTCTCGTAATACAGTTTAATCTCCTTGTTGTGCAATCTGGCGCTTTCTGCGCAGATGTACAACAAGGTCTTTGAACGTCTATTACCAATTTTGGATATATGTGCTCCCTTGTCCATTTTTCCTGATGATTTTTCGTATGGCGCAGTTCCAGCATAAGCTGAATACTGGCGCGCTGTAGTTATTTTTGTGAAATTCTCTGTTTTTACCAATAGTTCTACTGCAGTAATCAGCCCAACTCCATCGACACTTTTAACAAGCTCATAGTTGTGGTGAATGCTGTCATGTCCATTTATGACTTTCAACATTTCTTTTTCCGTCTCGGCTATTTCCGTGTCCAGCATCTCTTTTATACGGTCCATGCTTCGCTTGACGGCAAGACTTCTAACAGGACGGCAATCCTCGCTCTTGTCGGCTGTTATTAGCTGCTTACGCTGTTCTACAAGCATTTCTCGGTGGCGTGCCAATTGACGAAGCTCATACAGAGCCTCTTCTGGGAACTTCCTGTATTTCAGCTTATCAGGATATCTCTCTCCAAATTCTCTGAGCAGTGCGCAATCCAGGACATCCGTCTTGGCACGGTCAGGGGTAGCTCTGTATCTATGGATGACATATCCACCCACAAAGGCAATCTTTACATTGCTATCCATGCAGCACTTCAAGAGGGTATCACCATAAACTCCGGTATGCTCAGCAACCAATACAGCATCGCTAGGAAGGCCTTTTAAAAACTTTCCAATACCCTTTAAATTGTTCGTTACAACCTTATGTGAAGGTTGGTTTGATACTTTTTTTGATGTCAAGTCGAAAAAACTTACGTCAAATTTCTCTTTTGCCAAATCTATTCCGTATATTTGCATTTTGAATAAAGTTTTTAATAAGAAGGGTGCTCCGTTCTGAGCGGCTACAACTATACTACGAGTCCTGTCTTGTTCTACACAAGCAGGCTAATTTACTCTCAAGCTTCTGCTCAGAAAATATCCAGTTCCCCAAACAGGGCTAAGCCTTTACTATGCTAGAAAGGGCACAGGGTTAACGCTGGATATGGAGTATTCTTCTTTTTTTATTGTACTTATCTAATTTTCTGCAAAGTTAACAAAAGTTTGCAGATATAAAGATTTTCACCTCTTTATTTTTCCAAGTGCAAATATAATAGTAAGGGCAAAAGCCTTATAAATTGCTTGTTTTTTGAAGCTTTTGCCCTTACAGGGCGACAGGGTTGCGTCCATAATAACCCTGGGCTAGGGGCTTCTGCCCTTTCAGGGCGTGTGGGGCTTACTTGCGAAACTTCAGAGAAATGAGAAATGAGAAATGACAAATTAGAAATGACAAATGTGATTTTGGAAAATGGAAAAATATGAAATTGAAAAGCTGCGCGACCTCCCGATAGAGGAGGTTGCCAGCCAACTGGGATTGCAAGTGGCGAGACATAAGAGCCTCTGCCCTTTTCATAGCGATCATCATGCAAGCCTATCGTTCAATACGAGGAAGAACCTGTGCCGCTGCTTTGTCTGCATGGACGAGAGCCTCGACTCCATCGGACTGGTCATGAAATCGCTACACGTGGATTTCCCTAAGGCGTGCTTCTGGCTCGCTAATAGGAATGGTATTCTCCTGGAGAAAGTGAGGGGAAGGAATTGGCGGAGAGACTGCGGGTCTGCTTCGGCAGTTGCTTCATCATCGGCTGCTGCTCCCAATGCCGCAACTCCGACTCTTGATTCAGCTCCGTCTCTTGCTGCATCGCCCTTTTCTTCTTCGACTGCTCCTGCTGCTCCGTCTGCTGCATCGACTGCTGCTCCGTCTGCTACATCGGCTTCGGCTACATCGGCTTCGGCTCCATCGGCTGCATCGCCCGTTTCTTCTTCGGCTTCTTCTCCTGCTGCACCCCACTCTTTTGATGCGGCACGATATGCGAGATTCTTCGAACATCCGTGGCTGAACGAGGCTGCCTGCAGATTTCTTTTTGATGAGAGGAAGATTGACGGGAGAGTGGCGAGATGGTGCAGACTGAGTTCGTGGACCGACCGCAAGGGGGTGAACTGGCTGCAGATTCCTTACTTCGACAGAGAAGGACATCTAGTGGGAATCCAAAACCGCAACTTGGATTTTCATCGAAAATCTCGTCCCACAGATTCTATGAATTCTGAAAAGACGGGGGAAAGTTCTTGTCCCACAGATTTCACAGATGGCACAGATTCTAAGGATGAGACTGATTTTGAGGAGGCACCACGATTCCGATTTCCCTACGGCAGCCAATGCGGAATCTACAATCTGCAGGTGCTGAATTTGCTGACGCCGGGAGAAAAGCTTTTCATCACGGAGGGTTGTAGCGACTGCTGGGCGATGCTTTCTGCCGGGAATAAGGCTATTGCTATTCCGTCGGCCACGCTTCTCAAACCTGAGGACAGGGATGTGCTCGCCCATATCAGCGAAACGTTCGGAGTGGAATGGCACATGTTTCCCGACAGGGATGCGCCGGGAGAAAGACTCTTCCTGCAACTCAAGGAGATTCTGCCCTCGCTCATCCATCATCAGCTACCCTTGGGATGCAAGGATTTCGGAGAGGCTTACCTGAAGGGATTCAATCCCGCTGAAGAAATCAATCGTTTATAAAAAATTTAGCAATATGGAAGATTTTATCATTCGTTCGTACACCAAGAAGGAACTGGCCTTGATGTACTTTCCCGAGAGTTACCCTCGCACAGCTGTCAACCATCTGATGGTCTGGATTCGCCGCTGCACCCCACTGTGGGAGGAGCTGCAGATGATGGGATACATAAAGACGAACAAATCGTTTTCGCCTAAACAGGTGAAGGCCATCGTTGATTACCTGGGAGAACCGGGATAGGGTTTAGAGTTTAGAGTTTAAAGTTGATAGTTTAGAGTTGGTACTTTAGTATAAGCAAGCCCCAAGCGCCACCCAATTGATTACTGGCGTTTGGGGCTCATTTATGACATTCAGGAAGCTTCAGATACTTCTCTTTTTTCCAATTCTTCAAGAAGGTCTTCAAGCACATATTGATCGCTCATGAGCTGCAACCCCGTGTTGGGATCAGACAACAGCTGGGCAGTTCTTGAAGAATAATAGATATCAAGAGCTTGCTCTGGAGTAATATTCTTCTTCTTTGCCAATAACATCACGATACGGCTTTGTTTACGCCAAAGTACAGAGTCTCTCATAATTTCTGAATTTGATAGGATGAAACGAATTGAAGGTATTTGTCGATGATTTGCTATAACCTT
>USJD01000116.1 GCA_900554835.1 uncultured Prevotella sp.
GGCAAGAAGTTTGATTCCAGCCGTGGCGGTACGCCGTTCGCCATGCGATTGAGCGACCTGATTGATGGCTGGATTGTTGCCATGCAGCAGATGCACGTGGGCGACCAGTGGGAACTTTACATCCCAGCCGAGATGGGCTACGGCAAGTTCTCGCAGCCGGGCATCCCAGGCGGTTCTACCCTGATATTCGAAGTAGAACTGCTGGGAGTGGGATAACCCGGATACTTGAAATTATAAAGATCATTAAGATAAGAGAGTCTTGTCCGGCTATAGTCGGTTCAATTCATCTTCCGCACTGTTCATGCCGTTGTATCTTCCCTTGCGCTTGTTGAATTTCCAGGTTACGGTCAACTTGTAGCTCCATAGCTTGTAATCCTCAGTCTGGGAGAAGTCAACGGCATGCTCGTGGGTTCGCTCCTTGAAGAGCTGCTGATGGAAGAGGTCATTGGCACTGAAGGCAACCTGTAATCTGCCGTCCATCCACGATTTGTTGGCACCAAGACTCCAGTTCTGAGTGGGGCTGAACTTCGTTTTGCCCACTTGTCCTCCGTTGTCAAAACTGTAGGAGAGCGACAGCTGATAGTCGTTTGGCAGCGTGAAGTAATTGTCAAATGATGCATTCCAAGTTGCTCCGTTATAGCTGATTAGCTCTCCATGATCATTTACGGAGAAGCGCTGGTAAGTGATGCTTGCATTGACATTCGGACGCCAGCAGCCGAAGACGTGCCCCCAGTTGAGATAGGCCATGTATTTCTGCATCTTGTTGAAGTTCATGAATGTACTCACGTATCTTACGGGCTTGTCCTCCGGCACTTCATGAATGTACATGATGGAGTGGTCGGTACGGGTGTATCTCAGCATTCCCATGAAATCTTTCCACTGCACGGAGTAGGTCAGACGATAGGTGTTGACAGGCTGCAGCTTCGGATTGCTGATCTGATACTGAAAGCGCGAGATATAGTAGATGTTCCCGCTGAGCTGACTGAAAGAAGGTCGGGCGGTGGTAGTGCGGAAGCTGAGCGAGTGATGCCACGATGGTTCGTTGAGAGTGATACCGAACGATGGAAACCACTGGTCGTAATGGCGCTCCATATTGTCGGGAGATTCCTCCGACAGATTGGTGTATCGGGATGTGAGATGCTCGTATCGGATGCCTGCCCACCAGCTCCATCTGCCAGCTTCACCCTGATATTGCAGGTAAGCAGCCGTCTTGGTATCATGGTTTTTGTATTCCGTAGTTCCAAGCATATCGGCAGAACTTTCGGTTTTTCCCTTACCTTCCATCAGGCTCCATTCGCCACCGAAGTTGATGGAATGTTTGTCAGAGATGAGTTGCTTGACTTCGATTCTTCCACTATAGATATCGTAGTTGGAATTAGAGCGGTTGAGGGTTTCCTGCATCTCGCTACCTTCTTTCTCCGTGATAGGCTGGCTGTCAGAATCCTTGTTCCTTGCATAGTCCAGATAAATCTGTGATGAGAAATGCTTCGACCATTTAGCCAGATGGAAGAGGTTGAAGTGGTGGCTGCGCTGGTGTCCCCATTGCTGGCTCTCCGCATCAAAATACTTCATCTCGCCATCCGCATCAGAAAGCTTCATCTCGCTATTTGTATCTTCTCCTGCTGGGTTAGGATAGCGATAGTACTGCTGCTGTTTCTCGCTTCTACCGCCATTCAGCCAAAGCCCTTCCCATTGTATTCCCACTTCGTGCTGCTTGCTGAGCAACCAGTCGAAGTTGAGTTCCGTAGCGTTATAATTTGCCTTGTTCTTGCCATGGCGGTCGGTTCCGAAGAGATATTCGCCATCTTTGGCTCTTACGAGCGCTTCCTGTGGCTGATGCACATTGTATCGGTTGTCTGTGTAGCCGTAAAATCCTGTGAGCGAAATCTTCTTCGTTACCCAACCCAGGGTCAATTCCTCGTGGTTGGTGTTCACCTCGCTCAATTTATCATACACCTGCATCTTGCCGAATATACCCTCGTCTGTTCTTCTCGTCAGGATTCTCAGTACGGCTCCCGTCGTTGCATCATATTTTGCACCAGGAGTGGTAATGAGTTCTATTTCATCTATCAGCTTCACATCGAGATGAGAGAGTTCGGCAGAGGTAGCCTTCTTGTCGTTGAGATAGATGGTGGGTGCTCCCAGTCCGTTTATCTCCAGGGTTCCGTCGGCGGTTTGTTTCATACCGGGTATGTGCTTCAATACATCTTCCAGCGTTGGCTCCTTTGCCAAGGGAGTGTTGCGGATACGGGTAACCAGGGCATCGTTTCTCATCTTGTACATCGGGCGATGACCTGTTACGGTTACGGCTTGAATCTCGGCCTCCTTATCAGCTTTGATCGAATCTTTTTCCGTCTGTATTGAGTCTGCGGAAACTCCGGATGTCGGGAATTTCCCGTTTTGTGCTGTTACACAGGTGGCGGTGGCTAGCATCGCGCATAAAACTGTTTCTTTCTTCATTTTCTTCCTTGTTTTTTGTTTTCGTCTGCAAAGGAACAGCTTTTCGGGCTCAAAATCGCAAATAATCATTACTGAAACATTACGCTGGCAAAATAATCTTGCTTCACCTTATTATATATAATGAAATCTTCGTACCTTTGCATCGAAAAAAGAAAAAATGATATGAATAGAAGAATCAAACAAGTCTGGCTGCTCGCCATCCTTTCCTCCTTTCTGCTGATAGGCTTGCAGACCTATTGGCTCTACAATAGCGTGACCTATTCGATGGGAGAGATGGGGAAGAAAAATGCCGAAAAGGCGGAACAGGCAATAGTCACTTATCAGACAAATATCGGAGCGGCGGTAAAAGAAAAATCACATATCGGTTATGTCGTCTCGGCATATTTTTCAGACTTCAAGGGTCCCTGTACTACGGTTTGCTCTCCGCTGGATACGGATACAATCATTGGTGGAGTGGTGTATCGCAAGCCGGGATTCGGTAATGTGATGGAGAAGAGAGATACTTTCGATTTGCGTGAGACGGATTCCAACAATTCTTTTGATTGCCTGAATACTTACATCACTTACCAGCTTACCCGCTTTGACAAAGCGCATTTTGATCGTTTCGTCAGTAGGAAACTGGGCAATGATTTCATCGGGGCAGAGATGAAGACGGGAAAGCATCGCCTTTGGCAGACAAGAATCGTAGAGCCTCCTACCTTGTTTCATCACGAAATGCTGGTGCAAGTGCCTTTCAATCCTATCCAGTATCAGTCGATGCAGATGAGGATGCAGGTGCCGATGCTGCCCATCCTGAAGGGAATGATGTGGCAGATGATAGGAAGTCTGCTGGTTACCATCATGCTTCTCCTGAGCATAGCTTATCTCATCAAGGTGATGCTCCTGCAGAAGAAGGTGGATAAGATGCGAAGCGACTTCGTGCATACGATGATTCACGAGCTGAAGCGCCCCGTGCAGACGCTGAAGATGTGTGTGTCTGTATTCTCTGCTCAAAAGACAGATGAGAAGGATGAGAATGCCCTCATCATGGAGACGGTAAGAGAGGAGAGCGATAACCTGACTGCCTATCTCGCCAAACTCCGGGAAGTAATCAGGGCAGAGGAACATATCCCGCTCCAGATAACTTCTTTCGATATCCATGCCGCCTTGCAGAATCTAGTGGCTTTTTATCGAAAGAACAGGCAGAAGGAGGTGAATGTTTCGCTCGATTACCAGCGCACTTCCAACCGGATGATGGGAGATAGAGACCAGCTTCTGAATGTGGTCAGTAATCTGATGGAGAACTCGGTGAAGTATTCCGGCGACATTGTCAATATCCATGTTGCCTGCCGAGATTCCGGGAAGGGGGAAGTTATGATTTCAGTATCAGATAATGGAATCGGAATTTCGCCCGATGAACAGCAGAGAGTCTGGACGAAGTTCTATCGCAGCAATGCTTACCCGGATATGATGCAGCCAGGCATCGGCTTGGGTTTGAGTTTTGTGGATATGATTGTGAAGGCCCATGGGGGCAGAAAAATGATGCAGAGCGAAGTGGGCAAGGGAACCAGGATTTCGATTG
This sequence comes from uncultured Prevotella sp., assembly GCA_900554835.1. Classification (GTDB taxonomy): domain Bacteria; phylum Bacteroidota; class Bacteroidia; order Bacteroidales; family Bacteroidaceae; genus Prevotella. The sequence goes on from USJD01000116.1 coordinate 4,022, forward strand.
TCATCCCGCAGCACTCCTGATGCATCCGGTTTAACGCTATAAACAACAGAAAAAATGATCAAGATATTATTTGCAGACGATGACTTGAAGTATTCCATGTTGCTGAAGAGTTTCCTGCAGCAGCATGGCTACGACGTGACTTATGCCGGCAATGGCAAGAAGGCATGGGAGCAGTTCCCGGAGGTGAAGCCCGACCTGGTATTGCTCGACATCAATATGCCGGAGATGGATGGCTATGAGGTGGCTGAGCGCATCAGAGCCATCGACCCGAAGGTGCTTATCTTCTTCCTCACCGACCGTACGGAGAAGAACGATCGACTGAAAGGTTTCTCCCTGAAGGCAAACGATTATCTTGCCAAACCCTTCTATCCGGAAGAGTTGCTGGCAAGAATAGAGGAGCGGTTCTCCATGAATGAGAGTGAGACGATAGAAGAGGAGGTGTATCATTTCGGAGAAACCACCTTCTGCTATAACAACAATGAGCTTCGCACCCGTTCCTCTCGTGTGCTCATCACCAGCCGACAAGCCGATATCCTCCGTCTGTTGGCGAAGAATATCGGCAATGTAGTAAGCAAGGAGATGATACAGGAGGCGGTGTGGGGTACCGTGAGCTATGCCAACTCCCTGGCTGTGAATGTGCAGATGACGTATCTCCGCCATGCTCTTCAGCATGATGCGACCATTAAGATTGAGTCGTTGAAGAAAAAGGGATATGTACTTACTCTCTTATCTGAAGTATAGTAAATACCTCTTTTATCCGAATTATAAAAAAGTTGACCCGAAACAGCGGCTATTGCTAGCCATCTGTCTCGGATCTTTTTATTTGTGGATGAAGTGGTTTATTCTTCAGTTTTTGCCATCATCTTCTCATAGAGTCCATCCACGATGGAGTCGGCGAGCGAGATGTTGGGCACCATGATGTTTTCACACTTCAGGTATTCGCATGCCTTGAGGAAGATCTCGGCGGCAGGAATGATGACATCGGCACGGTCTTCCTTCAGAGAGAAGGAAATCTCGCGCTCCTCGATGCTCAGGGGCTGCATCATCGAATAGAGACGCTTCAGTTCGGCAAGCGTCAGGTTCTTGGCGTCCTGCTTGCTGTGGCGTGCCAGTTTATTCAACTTGTTGATGTTGCCACCCGAACCGATGATCTTGATGTCGCCGTATTGCTCGGCATATCTCATCAGGTTCTCCTTGAAGAGCTTTTCTGTTTCGGCAGTCACCTTGCCGCTCAGCATTCTCAGGGTACCCATATTATAGGAATAGCTCTCGGCGAGCACACCATCGTGGATGATGCTCACCTCGGTGGAACCACCGCCCACATCGATGTAGGCAAAGCTGCCCTCGTTGGAGTCTGTTTTCTCTACCAGGTTGTTGTAGAGGAGCTGTGCCTCCTCCTGACCCTTGATGATTTCGAGTTTGATGCCGGTTTGCTTCTCTATCTTCTTGAGCACCTTCTTGCCGTTCTCGGCATCGCGCATGGCTGATGTGGCACAGGCACGAAATGCCTCTACGTCATTGAGTTTCATGAATTGCTTGAAGCCCTTCATCATGTGGAGCATCATCTTCTCACGCTCCTTGGAAACCTTTCCCAGGGTGAAAACATCCTTACCCAATCGCAGTGGGATGCGGATGAACATGAGTTTCTTGATGCGGTCTTCCTCTCGGATTGCCTCGGGATCGAAGCGCTTGATGAGGAGTCGGGCTCCGTTGGAGCCGATATCAATGGATGCTAAATTCATCATTATTTATATGCTTTATAAAGTTCTTCCTGACTGCGGAATGGCTCGCCTTCCACAAATTCGTTGCCGCCCTTGCCATCTACCACTCTGCCGTTCATCGTATCTCTCATACCGTAAGAGATGGTGCGGAGCAGGTCTGCCTGCATATCCTCGTCATATACCGGGGTGAGCACCTCGATGCGGTTGAGGAGGTTTCTCGGCATCCAGTCGGCAGAACCGATGAAATATCTTGGTTTGCCGCCATTTGCGACGATGAGGATACGGCTATGCTCCAGGTATCTGTCGATGATGCCCACGCAGTGAATGTTCTCGCTGAGGTTGGCGATGCCCGGCACGAGCGAACAGTTGCCACGTATCACGATGTCTATCTTCACTCCAGCCTTGGAAGCCTGATAGAGTTTAGCCACCATGTCGGTATCGGTGATGTGGTTGATTTTCATCTTCACCCAAGCCTCCTTGCCCTCGTTGGCATTCTTGATTTCCGTATCCAGCATTCTGAGGATGCGGCTCTTCATGGAGTTAGGAGAAACGAGCAGTTCGTTGAAACGGAAAGGCGAGAAAGGACGGTCGATGAAGTCGAAGACCTTCGCCACCTCATTCACGATTTTCGGACGTGCCGTCATCATCAGATAGTCGGTATATATCTTGGCATTTCCCTCGTGGAAGTTACCCGTTCCGATGCAGGCGATATTGCCCTTCTTGGATTCGATATAGAGCAGTTTGGAGTGAATCTTCAATCCCTCCACACCGAAGATGACGTTGACGCCTTCCTCCTGCATACGCTTGCTCCACTTGATGTTGCTCTCCTCGTCGAAGCGAGCCAGGAGCTCTACTACTGCAGTTACCTTCTTGCCGTTGCGTGCCGCAGTAATCAGGGCCTTCACCACCTTGGAGTCCTTAGCCAGACGGTAGAGTGTAGTCTTGATGGCCTTCACCTCTGGCTTGACGGCAGCCTCACGCAGTACACGGATGTAGCCGTTGAAACTGTGGTAAGGCACGTGGATATAACGGTCTTTCTGTCTTATCTGTTCGAGGATGCTCTCGTTGGAGAGGAACTCCGGTTTCATGATAGGCGTCCACTTCTCATATTTCAGTTCCTTGTGTCCACAGTCAGGGAAAGACATCAGATCCTTGTGGTTCTGGTATCTTCCGCCCGCAAGCGAAGCATCAAGTTCCTTGGTGTTCAGGCGCTCGCGCAGTTTCTTCTGCAAGTCCTTCGGCATCTCTCGGTCGTAGATGACGCGCACCGCCTCGCCCTTCTTACGACTGTTCACACCCAGGGCAATCTTCTCCATCGTACCGAAGTCAGCATCATTGTCCATCTCCATTTCCGCATCCTTGGTAAACTTGAAGGAATAAGCACGGTAAGAGCTCTCCTTGAAACCGAGGAAAACTAAAGGCAGACAATAGCGGATCACGTCGTCCAGATACATGATGTTGTCGAATCCGTCGCTTGAAGGAATCTTCACCCAGCGGCCAAACACACGGTCAGGCACCTTCACCACGGCATATTTCTTCTTGCCTTTCTTGTCGTCTTTCTTTTTCTTACCCTTTTCATCCTCGTCATCATTTTCCATTTCGGTTTTTTCGATGGCGAGGTAGATGCGGTTGTCCTCCAGGGTAGAGAGGTCGTCTATCTCGTTGAGCCAGATAGGATTGACAGAGCCGTTGAGTTTGTCGTAGAAGAACTGTGTGAGGAAGTTCTTCTGCTCGTCGTTGAGATTGGTTTCGGTGACAAGTCTAACCTTGTGAACTTCAAGTTCGCGGAAAACCTGATCCACCGCTTCAGTGTATTCTTTCGAGTAAGATTCATTGAGTTTATTGATCGTTTTGAGAGACTTTTTGATTTGCGCTTCCATATCCTTGGTGAGGTTGCGGTCGATCATACGGTTGAGCGAAGCCACGCGCACACGGAAGAACTCATCGAGGTTGTTGGAATAAATGCCGAGGAAGGAGAGACGTTCGAGCAATGGAACAAATTCCTTCTTGGCTTCCTGCAGAATGCGGTGGTTGAAGTACATCCAACTCACGTCGCGTTCTACGTATGCTTTTTTAATAATTTCTTCTTTGGTCATAATCTTCTAAGTCGATATAAAATTTTATGAGTCTGTGCGTGATAATCACGTTAGTGAGAGAAATGTTATGCTTTAGCCTTCTTTTTCTCTTCCTTCTTGTTTTTATCAGCAGGCTTCAGTTCTTTCTTTTCCTCGGTCTTTTTAGACTCTTTCTTGTTTTCTGATTTCTTGGACTCTTTCTTAGTCTCCTCAGCCTTTACGCTTTCCTTTTTATCGGTTTGCGTTTTCTTCTCATCCTTCTTTCCGGCAACTTCAATAACGAGGAAATCAGTATCTCCGTCAATAAAATGGAGAGCCTTGCGGAAAGCTTTGCTGGCACCAGCAGGTACAATGATATCGTGGAGCTGGTCGCAGTCATCAAAAGTATGGCGGCTCAGTTTGGCAGGAACGCCGGCAAAAGTAATCTTCTTGAGTTTGTCGCATTCAGCAAAAGCATATCCCCTTACCTCCTTGACACCGGCAGGGATATAGACGTTATCCAGTTCATCACAATCATAGAAAGCATCGTGCTCTATCTCTTTCACGGAGTTGGCTATGATGACATTCTTGAGTTGTTTCTTGCCACGGAAAGCCATTTCGCCAATGATGGTTACTCCCTCAGGAATGGTGAAACTTGCCTCATTACTCATGCAATAGATGAGGCGCTTCTTATCGGTAGTATAAACCGCCTCTCCATCATAGTCGAAGTCATCACTGTCAATCTTCTGAAGGGCGAGGTTGAGCACTAAGCTCTCAAACTTATCGTCCTTCTTGCCTTCTTTCTTGGAACTCTTTTTCTTGAGAATCTCCAGAATTGCTTTCTTGTTCTCTTTCATTTAATTATAATGTTAATATGAATGTCTTCTCTTGTCTTCTCTTGCTCCAACAAGTAGGAAACATGTATTTCTTTTCGGGTGCAAAGTTACGACGATATTTTGAAAGCATGGGTGTAAAGCGCATTACGTGTTTGTGACGATTGTGTTACAAGGCAGTATTGTATGTTACAAATATATTTCAGATATATTACAGAGAGGGATGGGGATAAAAAAATCCGGTTAGAACCCCATGAGTTCCAACCGGATCTGTTCATTATATAGTTAAAATGATCATCTAAACCATATTTTCATCTCTGTTTAGATGAAGATATATTTCAGCACGAAGAGGATAGCCAATACCCACATGGTGATGCTCAGCTTCTTGATGTTTCCGCAGCAGGCGTTGATGGCCACATAACTGATCATACCGCAGAGAATACCATCAGAAATGCTATAGGTGAGCGGCATCATGATGATGGTGATGAAGGCAGGGATAGACTCTGCATAGTCGTTCAGGTCGATGTCCTTGATAGGCGACATCATATACAGACCCACGATGACGAGTACAGGAGTAGTTGCTGCAGAAGGAACTGACAGGAACAGTGGTGCGAAGAACAGGGCCACTAAGAAGCACATGGCAGTAACGAAGGCAGTAAGACCCGTACGTCCGCCCTGTGCCACACCCGAAGCACTCTCCACGTAGGTGGTAGTAGTACTTGTTCCGAAGCAGGCACCAGCCACGGTAGCCACAGCATCCGCCATGAACGCCTTGTTGAGTCCGTGGATTCTTCCGTCCGGTTTCATCATGCCCGCTTTGGTGCAGACGCCCACGAGTGTGCCCATCGTATCAAACATATCGATGAAGAGGAAGGTGAAGACGATGACCACCATATCGATGGAGAAGACGTTGGAGAAATCAAACTGGCAGAAGATAGGTGAAACCGAAGGTGGCACATCTACCAGTCCGTGTATTTCCGTGATGCCCATAGGAATGCCGATGAGCGTAGTAGCGAGAATACCGATGAGCAGGTTGCCAGGCACTTTCTTGATGACGAGCACGCTGGTCAGGATGATGCCGATAACGCCGAGCAGGGCAGAGCCTTCGGTGATTTTGCCGATGGTGACGAAAGTAGCTTCATTGGCAGCCACGATACCAGCATTCTTCAGACCGATGAAGGCGATGAAGAGGCCGATACCAGCACCGATGGCACGTTTCAGGGAAGCCGGAATGGCATCCACCATCATCGAGCGGATACCGGTAGCGGAGAGGATGATGAAGATGAAACCTTCGATGAGAACAGCCGTGAGTGCCATCTGCCAGGAATAGCCCATAGTGAGGCAGACCGTGAATACGAAGAAAGCGTTCAGACCCATACCAGGGGCAAGTCCGAAAGGTTTCTTGGCATAGACAGCCATCACGAGTGTACCCACAATGGCAGCCAGTACGGTGGCAGTGAACACAGCGTGTGTATCCATGCCCTGAGCGGCGAGATTACTGAAAATGTTAGGGTTTACGGCCAGGATATAGGCCATGGTGAGGAAGGTGGTGATACCAGCAGCCACCTCCGTCTTCAGTTTGTTTTGAGCAGGGTCAAAACCGAATAACTTTTGCAACATGTTTGTTTAAAATTAATATGTGTTTTGAATTTCGCTGCGAAATTACAAATAAAAACTGAAATTCGTATAAAATTATTGTGGAAAATGGAGAAAACTCATTTGTTTTTAGTATCTTTGCCCTCGAAAGAGGGGAAGTTCCCGCTGGCAGCAGCTCTTTTTGTAATAAAATAAATATATTTATAATGGGTAAACTTGCTTTGATATAATGTGTAAATTCAAAGATACAACTTTAGGAATCAAGAAACTGGATTTTGGAGTAAAGCGTGGAGCAATGGCAGTATTCTTGACCGATGGACGAGAAGTAATAGTTCCAATATCTATGTTCCCCGACATAAAAAGTCTAAGTAAGAAGCAGAGAGAGGATTATATGATTATGGACGACCAGTATTTCTCATTTGATGCTTCAAGTAAAATTTACTCGGTCAAAGATATTTTGAAATATTAAGTAATAAGCCCACTGAAAAGTGGGCTTATTTAAATTTATCTTAATCCTGATTTGCGTAACATTTCTCTCATTTTTATAACAAATGGGTCTTTGTTTCTATCTCTTTTTGTTCTTGAAAGAAATGCTTTTTCGTTTGCTTCCATTTCTTCGCGAAAACGAATTGCGTCTTCGCCATGTAGAGTAGGAATTGCTTTTATTGCTGTTGCCATATTTATGTCCTCCTATTAATTAAATTATTATATCTGCTGCAAAGATAATGCAAACGAGCGCAATGAAAACTTGTTTTCAGATTGCCGAGTGCAGCTTATCTTATGCAAAAATACGAGTTTTCTTCGTAACTTCCAAATTTTATTGCATAAAAATGGGAGAATCTCCTCTTCTTTCGCAAGTAGAGGGATAATAACCTTACTTAATAATACCAGAAATGATTTTGACCGGAAATGACTTTGACCAAAAGACCGGAATTATGAGGGCTAACGTTAATGTAGTTAAAATAATCAGAGAAAATGATGGTT